>JBBSBN010000001.1:0-30490 GCA_038251205.1 Candidatus Saccharimonadia bacterium
GACGGTATGGCGGCGAGCCATTGATCAAGCGGTATGGGAAGTACATTCTGATATCACGACATGATTATCAGAAAGCTACCGCTTGGTTTGAAAAGCGAGGTGATCGGGCAGTGTTTGTCTCTCGTCTTATTCCAGTTATTCGCACATTCTCTGGTTTTCCAGCCGGCACATTCCGTATGCCGGTGGGCCGCTTTACTCGTGATACCTTTGCTGGATCACTGCTCTGGAGCATTCTCTTTGCCAGCCTGGGATATGCGGTGGGCGAGCAGTGGCGCAACTACACCGGACCGCTCCATGTGCTGGATTACATCGTGGTTGCGGTTGTGCTCGGGCTAGTTATCCGCTATATTTACCGCAAACGGAAGAGTCGCACAATTCATGCATCAAACCCAAAACCTTAAGAACGGTTTAAAGATCGTTCACCAGCCTATGCCGCAGGCCACCAGTGTGGCCTTAGCCATCTTTGTAGGTACAGGAGGACGCTACGAGGACTTTGATAGTGAATATGGCGTCACACACCTGCTGGAACACCTAGTATTTAAGGGTACCAAGAATCGCCCTAACCCGAAGAAAATCCCCGAGTTGATTGATGGGGTAGGGGGATATATCAATGCCTATACTACCGAGGAGATGACGTGCTTTTATGTGAAGCTACCGCGCAGCGCCTGGCGCCTAGGCTTAGATGTCTTGGCGGACTTAGTCCAACACGCCACTTTGCCTCCACGCGAAATAGAGCGTGAAAAAAATGTAGTCTTGGAAGAGATGAATGTAGAGCGTGATGATCCGGCAAATTTTGTCTTTGATTTGGTGGGAGATTTATTATGGCCAACAGATAAGCTACGAACAAATATACTTGGAACTGAACAAACAATTAGCTCAATAAGTAGGACAAAAATTAAGCAATACTATAAGGCCCACTATAATTTATCCAATATGGTATTAGCAACCGCTGGAAATCTAACTTTAACCGAGATAACAGATGAAATAACTGAACACATAAAGAGTTCAAAGCCAAAAAAAAATGATAAACCAGCGCCTACCAAAGGCACCATAGCCAGCCAGCGTTCGAGCTTGCTGAGCCAAGACACCAACCAAAGCCATTTCGTAATTGCGGCTAGGGGGCCGGCTCTCTACGATGCCGATGAAATGCCGATGCGAGTCATGTCTACGATTCTGGGTAGCGGCTTCAGCTCGCGTTTATTCTTGAATGTCCGAGAGGCTCGAAGCCTGGCCTACACAGTTTACTCAAGCATCTCCTGCTTTACCGATAGTGGCTCCTTCGAGATCTATGCTGGGGTGAATAAGCAAAAGTTTGCTCAAGCTCTCCGGGCTGTGCGCCACGAATTAGCCCGGCTGCGTACTCAGCTCGTACCAGATAAGGAATTGATCAAAGCCAAGCAGCTTATGCGTGGCCGATTGCTTATGAGCCTCGAAGACAGCAGCAGTGTGGCAGATCGACTTGGCAGCGAAATTATTTTGCATGGTAGCACCTGGTCAATCGAGGAGACATTAGCTAAAATAGATGCTGTTACCAGTCGTGAGGTGATGCGGGTAGCCAAACGCTATCTCAAGCCACCAAAGCTACGACTGGCTTTCATTGGCCCTTATACCGAGCGTGATCAGAAACGCTTCGAGAAAATATTGGCCGACTAAGCAATCATAAGAATCTAATAGATAGGAGATACAAACATGATCAAAGCTGATCCGAAAAAACTCGCCGAGATGCGATATGAACATAGCTTGGTGTTACTCAAGCCAGATGCAGTGGCTCGTAAGATCAGTGGTGAGATTATTAGTCGATTTGAGAAGAAGGGCCTCAAGATCATTGCTTTGAAGATGACATGGCCTACCCCTACTCAGGCAGAGGAACACTATGAAGCTGATGAAGACTGGTACATCTCAAGTGGTACGCGTACCTATGAAGGATACATCGAGAAAGGCCTCAAGCCACCTCTGGAGCCACGTGAATTGGGTGTGAATACACGCCGTAAGCTTATGAGCTCGCTGACCGCAGGTCCTGTGATCGCACTTGTGTTGCAGGGTGCGCATGTCATTGAGACAGTCCGCAAGATGCGTGGTGCTACTAGCCCACAGCTTGCTGATGTTGGTACGATTGGTTTTGATTATTCACTCGATAGCTATGAGCTGGCTGATGCTGGCGAATGGGCGATTCGAAATGTCATACATGCTAGTGATAGCCCAGAGAGCGCCGAGCGAGAGATCAAGATTTGGTTTAAGCCGCCGGATCTGATGGAGTACAAAACAGCGGAGGATGACATCCTCTATACCAAAGACTGGTATGGGCAGAAGTAAGGTCTCAAATGAGAACAGCGGATCCTAGGAGCAGATGCGCTGGACTATTGAACTTCTACGAATTGATTACTTGCTTGGCTTCCTGAGTTTCTCAGTTTCTGCGTTGTATTTGACGGTGACAGCTGACTCACCATGATTGACGATGCGGTCAACCATTTCGAGCTCTCCGAGGATTCCCTCGATTAAGTCATAATCCTTCGCTTCCTCGAAACTGACCCAGGCTGAATCGACGGTGTCCTCGTCGTATTTGATGTCACCACTGGCATAGTCGGCGTAGTAGCTCAAGACGGTGACTGGCTCGTTTCCCTCTGTGTCTCGGAAAAAGTTGATAGAGAGCAAGTACTGGGGTTGCTTGATCTCTAGGCCAACTTCTTCAGCGACCTCGCGATCAAGGGCAGCTTCGATCGATTGGTAATGCTGGCCTTCAAATGTCTCTGGCTGATTGACCCAGTCGTCGACTTGCAATCCTCCGCCAGGAACTGTCCATCTTCCAGGCCACTTCTTCTTTTGCTCGGACCGTTTAGTGATCAGGAACTTACCGCCACGCACGATGATGGCGGTGAGTACGACGCGGTGAGCTTCGTTTTCGAGCTGTTCAGGTGTCAGTTTAATAGTCATGATCTGATTATACCATTCTTAATCTCTACTTTGAGCGATCCACATCATTCTTATGCGACATTACATGGTAATACGAGGCTTTGATTATTTTCTCTAGCACTTTCATATCTACATCACGAAGCTGGTTGATATATAGACAGACTTTCCCGGTAGTATGCGGACCCAAATCACTTAATAAATCAGAATATTTGCTAGTACCGTCAGCCAGGTAGACAGTGATATTAGTTTTTCTAGGAGAGAAGCCGATTGCTCCTATATCTCCCTCTCTTCCGCTGGCGTACTTGTAGTGATGTTGGTCAAAACCAATAATACTCGGACCCCACATGACTGCGGGCTTGCCGGTGATCTTATTCATTAGTTTGCATAGCTGCTCGGCATCTTTTCTTTTCTGCTCATATTCAATGCTTGCCAAGAAATCTTTCACCGGCACATTTGTGGGCTGTGTCTTATTTTTTGCTTGGTTGCTCATGTGATTATTCTAAATTAATAATTCTATGGTACCCCGGGAGGGAATCGAACCCCCGACGCCCTCCTTAGGACGGAGGCGCTCTGTCCACTGAGCTACCGGGGCGCAAAAGGACTAGTGGGTGGGCAAGCCAGAAATCGCCGCTATTATAGTCCTCTCGGACAAATCAAGCAACGCACCAGCTTTGCTTGCCTACACCATCATGCTACCATAAGTGGTATGGAACCAGAAAAACCAACTAAGCTAAGTAAGCCAACCAGTAAGCGTGATATGTCCGAACATCGGCGCCAGCATCCCGAGTCAAAGCCAAAGCCCAAACGTGATCATGGTGATGACTATGCTGATGAAGATATTATCAGGGTCACTCGTCAGTTTCCGGTGGTCATGCGCCGCCCATTGATAGGGGGCATGCTTATTCTATTGCTTGGTCTGATCCCCTGGGCCATAGCAGTTGGCAATCTCTACTCCTGGGCTGGCCAGTCAGTCATCTGGCTTAGTATATGTGTCGTAGTTCTGATCGTATACTGGCTGCGTACTTGGGTTGGGTGGTACTACAGTGTTTTTGTTTTGACTGATAAGCGTATCGTGATAACTCGTCAGAAAGGTTTCTTCGATCGTACTGTCTCAGAGCTGGCACTCAACAATATTCAGAATGTCACCTATGGCATTAAGGGTATTCAAGCCGTCATCTTCCACTTCGGTGATATCAATATTCAGACCTTATCAGGAAGCGGTGGGTTTGATCTTCGTATTATTCATAAGCCGGAAAAGTTTGCGAAGGCCATCATTCGTGCTGCTGGCTTAAGTGGTTCGACACCAACATCCGAGTAGTGTACTATAATATCATCAAAACATACCGGATACGGTATTGTATAACTAATGAACTGTGTGAATAAGGAGAGTAATTCGCGTGCCAAAGGACCCCGACATCAAGAAACCCAAGACGACTGCATCTGAAGTAAGTAATGCTACTAAATCAGAGGCCGAAGCTAAATCTAAAACAAAAAAATCTGGTCAATCTCAGCCAACTGGCTTTAAGAATCGACTCGAGAAGCTCGGGATTCGTCGCAAGCCTAACAAGAAAGCGATCACTGGCATTGCAATTGCGATCATATCTATTATTGTCGCAACTGTGGCGGTATTTGGCGTACTCATCTACAAGTACAAGCAAGACAATAAGCCTGTTCGAATTGCTTCTGCCGTCGTTCCATATCCTGTCACAAGCGTGAACGGGAGTATTCTCTGGAATGTCGCGACCTACCGCGACTATCTCTTCGAACTCAATTCAGTTGAGAAGTTTTACCAAAGTCAGAAAGAGCCGCTTAATACCAAAGACGGTCAGGCTAAGCTGAAAGATATCAAGAAACAGATTATCACCCAGCTTCAAAATCGCATCTTGATTGCCCAAGAAGCTCGTAAATACAAGATTAAATTGACGCAAAAAGAGATTGACGCTAAGTATGCTGAACTCGAGAAGAATGCCGGCGGAGCGGACAAGGTCAAGCAAACGCTGAAGCAGCTCTATGGCTGGAACGTAGCTGACTTTAAGCGAGAACTAAGCTACAAACTGCTCGAGGCGAAGCTTGCTGATGCAGTAAGCGGTGACCCAAAGCTCAACGCTGCTGCTAAGGCTCAGGCCGAAGATATCAAGAAGCAAATCAGTGCCGGTGGTGACTTCGCAGCTCTTGCCAAGAAGTATTCTGCAGACTCAAGCGCGGCCCAAGGTGGAGATCTAGGTTACTTCAAGAAGGGTGATAACGTAGCAGAATTCGATACCGCTGCCTTTGCCCTCCAACCCAATCAAGTTAGCAGTGTAGTGAAGACGCAATACGGCTATCACATCATCAAGGTTACTGACAAAAAGGAAGATGGCAGCATCCGTGCTTCTCACATTTTGATCAAGAGTGTAGATCTTAATACATGGCTACAAGACCAGCGCAAAAAGGCTAAAATTCGCCAGTATTTCACTCCGTAACCTGAAAACAACTGTAGTAAAAAACACAACTACCGTATAAACCGACACTAACCTGGGCAAAGAAAGGCTACTTTTGAGTACCAAAACTACCCCACAAACGAGCAAAGTAGTGAATGGACGCTTGCAGTGGAAGCTCGATGATATTGTAAGCCTAAAAGATTACGACAAGCTCTTAGCTCAAATCGAAGCCGATACAGCTCAATATCCACGCTGGTACAAGAAGCTTGAGCCTGATATGAGTGCCGAGCAATTCCGTAAGTACCTCCAATTTAGTGTTGAATCTGGCGAGAAGCTGGCTCGTGCCGCTACCCGACCAGAGCTGATGGAAACACTTGATCAGGCTGATACCAAAGCCAAGGATATGAAAGGGCGCATCAAGGATATTGCTTTGGCTCGAGAGGAAGCAGGTCGCAAGAACGGTCTTTGGCTCAAAGGTATTGAGCTGGAGGGCAAACAACGACTGGATGATCAGAATGCCAAGCGACTTTTTGCTGTCTGGCCCGAATTTGAATACGGGCTCTATTATGCACGAGACGCAGCTCGCTATACTTTGACTGAGCGTGAAGAAGATATTATCTCCAACAAAGACGCCAATGGTGGCAGTGTACTCAACGACTTGCGGGATCTGTTGATATCGGAGATGGAGTTTACTATCAAATTGCCTGGCCAGAAGCCGCAAACATTTGATAGTGATGACGAAGTATCTCCGTTGGCATATAGTTCGGATCCAAAAGTACGTGAAGCAGCCTTCCGGGGCTTACTCGATGAATACGAGAAGCATTCAACCAAGTATTTCATGGTCTATCAGAGCATCGTGAAGGATTGGGATTATGAGGCCAAGCTTCGCGGCTATGAGAGTCCTATTGCTTTGCGCAACTTTGCAAATCAAGTTCCGGATCGAGCAATCGAAGTACTCATGAAGGTATGTGCGGACAATACAAAGGTATTTCAGCAATATTTCCGGTTTAAAGCCAAGCAACTGGGTATGAAGAAGCTTCGGCGCTTTGATATCTATGCACCCCTGGAAAATAGCACGACGGAGTACCCACTCGATAAAGCAATTGATGTGGTAATTACAACGTTTAATAGTTTTTCACCAAGGTTTGCTGACTATGCCAAGCGTATCATTGAAGCTGGTCATGTCGATTCCGAACCTGGTAAACGGAAACGGGGAGGTGCTTTTGCTGCCCCCATCACTGCCGATCTAACCCCATACGTATTACTCAACTACACCAAGACACTTCGCGACGTATCAACGCTCGCACATGAGCTTGGGCACGGTGTACACTTTTTGTATGCATCTGAGCTACCTACTCCAGTGCAGATGTCAGGCTTGCCGCTAGCAGAAACTGCTTCGACGTTTGGTGAGATGATTTTATTTGAGAAACTGCTCGATGAGGCTCGTGATAACAAAGAGCGCAAGATTATGCTCTCAGACAAGATGGCTGATGCTTATGCCACTATTTGCCGACAGACATTCTTCGTGCGAGCTGAGATCGAAGCTCATAAGCGTATGGGGCAAGGTTTGAGTGCAGCGGAGATGGGGGAGATCTGGCTCGATACGCTACATGATCAGTTTGGTGACTCAGTTGAGGTTGATCCGATATTTGCTTCGGAGTGGCTGCGCATTCCTCATATCGTGCATTCGCCGTTTTATTGCTACGCCTACAACTTTGGTGAGCTGCTCAGTCTCGCCCTCTTTGCTCGCTATAAGGAGCAGGGACAAGTCTTTGTACCAAAGATTGAGAAGATTCTCGAGGCTGGTGGCTCGCAAAATCCTCAGAAGATCTTAGCTCAAGTTGGTATTGATATGACGGATGCTCAGTTTTGGCAGGGGAGCTTTACGATTCTAGAAGACTGGATGAAACAGCTCGAAAGTCTCTGACGGCAAGGGTCATACCTTGCTGTAAACCCGCTTTTCTGCTACCATATGCAGGTTATATTATACAAATATAGCAATGATTTATGGGCCCGTGGTGTAGTCGGTCTAACACGCCTCCCTGTCACGGAGGAGATCGCCGGTTCGAATCCGGTCGGGCCCGCCAATGTACTTATGTTTAAAGACTCATATTCTGAGTCTTTTTATTTTTCTCAAAGCGAAGCCCCCGTGAGGGGACTCCGCAATTTCTCGCAAAGTTTCACGGGGACGGCTGGCCCTAGATCGATCAGTATGGCTCCGTGTGGGGCCAAACATCGATCCATGATCTGATGGGTCGAGCCCCTTTGATTTCGGCCTGTCGAAGAGGTCGCTCAGGGTTAATGAGCGGTCCATCGCAGCCCTCACATCGAACTGCACTTCCGGGTGAGCAGAGCTGAATGTTCTGACAGTTCTGGCAAGTAACTTGATCCACTATTATCTCCTTAAAGGTGGAGGATCGTTGCCTACATTGGTCTGCCTGTGCGCAACTCGTGGAGATACCGGCCGAACTCTATGAGTTGGCGGTAATTAATGCCGTTTCTGTTTACCTGGGGAGGATCTTCGCTTGTTGCCAACCGAAATCCGTCCGGCAGTTCAGCTATCGCTAGGTCGAAATGCACAAGCACTTCTTCGCGTGCGTCTCCGTACACGAAGAGTTGAGGTGACTCATAGCGTGCCTTACCAGCGTTATCAAGCCTGACGTAGACGACGCAACCCTCGCGAATCTCACTAACGTAAGGCGTGAAAACGTCGATGCAGATGTAGCCGTGAGAGAGAATGTTCCAGTAAAGGCGACTACAAGCCCTGTTTGTGCGTTGGTCGATTTGCAATGCAGGGTAGGGGATCAGTTCTGCTAGTTGTTCTGTCCAAGCTGAGAGCGTATCTTCAGTCCGAAACCTGGTAGCATCTTGGGTCTGCATTGAGAGCTCCTTCAAGAGCTTGTCGGGATATTATCAAAGATCCAGCATAGTATATCATAATTATGTCAATCTGTAAATATATATGTGATCATCCATAAACCAAGTTCTAACCCCATTCGCCACGGCCCGCCAGTATTGCAATTATTACAACAATATTGTATTATTCAGCCATTCTTTCGAATGCGTTGATCGATGCGTTTCATTGGTAGTATTTCTGACAAAGGAGTTAAAGTGGGAGACTGGAAAGCACACGTCACCTTGTCCTTGGTTGGTCCGGCAACAGCCTTGCTCTACCAGCAGGAAGACCAGATGCGTCGAACTCTGTTCGATGAGCATAACTTCAGGGATTTAATGATTTCTTTTGAGCCTGACAGTCATGGCTTCAACGAAGTCATATTCGACTTTGTGCTCACGGCCGATACTGAAGAGGGTGCCCAGATGCACGCAGGTCGTGCTACTTGGGATGTGGTGCCGGATTACTTCGGGCAGCTCGTCATTATGGAGTCCAACATCGTCATCTTGGCTATCCATGTGCCATTCACCACCTGATTTCAGCGGTCCTAGCTCAAGGAGTCGAAATGGACTTGAAACCACTTCCAAATAGTGAAGATGTGTCACCTCAGGAATTCTCGCAGCTCTTTGAGGGTCGTCTTGGAGCTTTGTTTTCTCGAGCAATGCACGTCCTGATAACGCTCGGACTGATGCACTCGTTCAGTGTTGCCAATGTCATCCACCTTGGTCTTCAGAAAGACATCGTGGAAGACATCGTCGAGGCCCTCGAGAAGTGGTGTGAGCTCTTCCCCAAAGCCCCTGACCCCATAACGGCTCATGTCGATACCAAGCAGTATTTCGACATCATGTATGGCGAGTTTTTCATGACCGCTACGGATACGGTGGATGGGCTTGGACCATTCGAGACCGTCGGGGAGAGAAACGGCCACCGGCAGCTAGGTATAAAGCAAGGCCAATCAAAGCTGTGGGTGCCAGATAATGCAAGATAAAGAAAACAAGACTGGGGTGAGGCAGGCGATGGACCTGCCCACCCTTGCGGCCTAGAGATATGTCTCTGGGCCATTTGCTTTTAAGCAGGCTTAAGATGAGAAATCTGGTTTGAAAAGTAAGTTCTAACCTCCACCATACCGAACAAAAGGTGGGTATATATTCATGTTATTATGGAGATAATAACGAGAACTAACATGGCACTCAAAGCACTATTTCTAAACTGTACCCTCAAAAAGTCTCCAGACACCTCAAATACTGAAGCCCTGATTGAGAAAGTTGAAGCCCTTATGCAAGCTAAACAGATCGAGACGGAGATTGTGCGGGTGATTGATCACAAGGTATCCTTTGGGATTAGCTCTGATGAAGGTGACGGTGATGAATGGCCCCTGATCTTGGCTAAAATCAAAGCTGCAGACATACTCATCATCGGTACTCCCATATGGTTTGGAGTCCGTGGCTCAATCTGCCAGATGGTGATGGAGCGTCTCGACGGCACCTATGAAGAGGGCGATCCGACTAGTGGACAGTTCCCACTCTACGGTAAGGTAGCTGGCGTGATTGTGACTGGAAATGAAGACGGAGCCCATGATGTGGCTGCTAATACGCTCTTCAATCTGACCCACCTCGGCTGCACTATCCCGCCAAATGTTGATTGCTACTGGGTGGGCACAGCCGGCCCCGGCCCGAGCTACATAGAAGCCAAAGGCGACAAGCATCTCTACACCAACAAAACTGCTCGCTATATGGTAGAGAACCTTGCTTATTTTGCCCAGCTCATTCGAGATAACCCTATCCCTACAAACCTGAACAAACTTATTGAAGATGCTAAAGCTGTGAGTGATCCTAGTATCTAAGCCAAGACTTATCTAAATATCAGATATTTACCATTCGAGGCCGTTGGATCAGGTAAAATATTCGCTGGCTTACTGGATATGCCTGACTCAGCTTCAATCCGAGGTGGAGTGACGGTGCATTGGGGAGCTCCAGGGGTAGGAGGGGTGTTATTTGACTCACAATAGGTCACACCAGCGGCTGCTGCTGTGGTCGCCAAAGCTCCCTGGGTACGATTGCCAATGATACGGAAATTAGTGCTACCACCAAATAGCTGCACCATGTAGTTGTTTGGTTGCCCTGAGGCATTTGTACCAGTCACTACCAGGCTATTGCCTTGGATCAGACCATCTTTGACGCCATGCATCTCCATGACTGTACCATTGCCGCCTCGATCGCTGACATTGTTGAGAATGGAGATAGGGCCCCATTGATAGCCTTTGCCATTGGGGGCATCTACCTGGGTGTGCATCCCACGATTGACGGTATTATTGCTTACCACGATGTTCTTAACTTCTGGGCCGCCGCCTGTAACGGTCAAAAAGTAATTTGCTCCGCCACCCACAATATTATTGTCTATTGTCACATTCCTAGCACCACCATTCTTGCCATCTACTTCGAAGTCGAACATTGAGCGATGGTTTCCAGAGATATTATTATGGGTAAATAAGATTGTATCGACAGCGTTCATTGCCGTACCTTGTCTGCCAGCATCAGCGAAGGTGGAGTTTTGGATTGTGATATTTGTATTCCAGAGACTGCCATGATTGTTCATATAGATAAAGTCACCGTGCACATGGCTGATGTTAAGATTATCAAAGTTGGCATGAGTCACTCCGTAGAGTGCCAATCCGGCTTCATCCTCCGATGCCACTATGTATCCAGCACTAGGCTGTTTTTGACCTTCGATTATTAGATCCCGCACGCCAATATAAGCACTAGCTACAATATGAAGATGTCGAAAGTTCCCATCGTTCTTGCCATTTGCCGTAGTACGTACCAGCTTTGTACCATTTCCGTTGATGAAAAAGCCGCCCTTTTCTTTGATCATGACTGCACTTTCTGCCCGATAGCACCCATTGGTAGGGAAGTTGATGATGGTGTTGTTAGGTAGGCTGGCTATCCAGGCATTCAGAGGTGCAGCCACATCGACTGAGCAATCAGCATTGATCGTGGTTGGTGGTGACACGGTTGTGAAGGTTACAGCCCGGCTCTTAAAGATAATAAACCCTAGTGCAACCAAAAAAAGCACAATAAGTCCGAGCATCGGCCATTTGTACCGACCAAGTGCATTGAGCTTATACTCATGTCTGAGATCAAGTTTGTGACGTTTTGGCATAAGCAGTATCCATCTATATTATATGCTTGCCACAAGGAGTTTCCAAATGACGTGTGCGTTACAGCTTTTCAAAAGCTTCTTGGTGTGGTAGAGTATTACGGTTCTGCCGGCTTTGCATTCGAGCGAAAGTGGAGAAGATGGCGTACATGGTAGGGGGAGCACTGTTTGTAGGACTGGTGTTGGTCATCTGGTACATGTTTCAGCATCGATCCACAGCAGTACCTCGCTCTCCACGAAAAAGTACCGAAGTACCGCCCAAGCATCATTCTGCGGATGACGAAGGAATGGACCCCGCGGAGCGTCTATGGATGCGCAGTTACATGGAAGAGCCAAACTAGAGAACGGGGAAGTATGATAGATGGTCCCGTGGAATGGATGGTAGTTGCCGGTATTCCAACAGCCTTCTTTGTCTTGGCTGGCACCATCAAACTCGCAGCATTACGAAAAGAACGTCGCCGGCGTGATAACTAAACAGCGACGCAGAACACAGGGGTTCGGGCACTTTGGCCCGAGCCCCGTCTCATTTTAAGCATTAGTTTTATACTTGACTGAAGTGGGTATTTTGGCTATTATTGGTAGGTTGCAAACGTGTGAGCAAGATAAAATTTTACCTTACCAAAGGCAAAAAATTAACTAATTGCATTACTCAATAGTTCACCATAAGAGTAATGCGGAAATTTGTCGTCAATTGTATAAGATTCCACTGCGTGAACTCAAAACGCGCAAAGTTCGCATTAAGCGAGTTAAATCCCATCAGCAGACTAAAGATCTGCTCTCAACTCATGTAGTTGATACTCGCCGCTCAAAGCCACCAGCTGTCTTCTATGCAAGCCGAGACGAAGCCAAACGGTCTGAGCTTCGTTCGTGGCAGAAGCTACACAAGAATTTTGCTCGTCGTACTCGCGGCGTCTAATACGCTAATTATGCTACAATTATCTGGTTAGGCGGGTATGGTTTAGTGGTAGAACGCGACCTTCCCAAGGTTGAGAGACGGGTTCGATTCCCGTTACCCGCTCCAACTTGTATTTACTAACGTCTCGCCACCTTAGCTCAGTTGGTAGAGCGGCGCTTTCGTAAAGCGTAGGTCGCCGGTTCGATCCCGGCAGGTGGCTCCAAATACTATGCCCAAACTCAAAACCTCACTAGCAAATATTCGACGCTTTCATCAACATCGCTTCTTTAACGATGGCTGGGTGGTAGGACTATCTCTTATGGCAGTACTCACCAATATTGTGACTGCTGTGTGGAGCTTACTCCGAATTAAGCAGTCAGACGTGCTGGTGCCAGTACGCTACACCAGTCTTAATAACTTTGACGTACTTGGACACTGGTATCAGCTCTATTACATCGTAGCCTTGAGCGTTATAATACTGATAGTAAATATGAGCCTCGCTATTATTAGCTACAAACGCAGCCGCCTCATCAGTATCTTCCTAATGCTTGTTGCAGTTATGGCAGCGGTCTGGGCGGCAGCAATCGTATTTGGCTTTACGGCGATCAATTATGGCACATGATAGCGTGACCTCAGTGCCAGCAGAAGATCCAACTCCACTCCGATGGGCAGATCAACGGTGGTTTTATCGAACTTTTGAGATATTACCCGGGGCTATTGCCTGGTTTTTCTTGCTTTCCCCAATCTTCTTAAGCTTATTTGCTCCAGCAGTTGTGGCCTACTTTATTATTGCTTTTGATCTATTTTGGTTGCTCAAATCAGCGCGGATGAGCTATGGACTGGTACGTGGTTATAATCGATTGGGTAAGCATAAGAAGTTAGATTGGGGAGCAAAGCTTGCTTGGCTGAGTAATCTTGATGCTGCCCAAGCCGAGCTGGAACAAAAAATTATCAATCGTAAGAGGCGAGTAAGTACGCAAGCCTCTCGACAGCTCACGGCTGATCTGCGTGAGATACAAGCTCTTCAGCTCCAAGCAGATGTCTTACTTGATCCAAACGAAGTAATGCAGCTTGTCATCATGCCCATCTATCGTGAGAATATCGATACTGTGCGACCGTCGATGCAATCAGTTCTTGACTGCGCATATGATCCAAAGCAAATAATCTTCGTCTTAGCTTACGAAGAACGAGGTGGAGCAGAGGATTTGGCAGTTGCCACCACGCTTGAGCGTGAATTCAAAGACAAGTTTTACCACTTTGAGAAGATAATGCATACCGTCATGCCAGGTGAGATAAAAGGCAAGGGTGGAAACATCACGCATGCCGGACGAGAGATATTGAAGTATATAGAAAGCAAGAAAATAAAACCAATCAATGTAATAGTTACAACACTTGATGCCGACAACAGGCCTCATAAACAATACTTTAACTACCTGAGTTACAAATATTGTAGTGATCCCAACAGAAGGCATAAGTCATATCAGCCCATCCCAATGTTCTTTAATAACATATGGGATGTGCCGGCACCGACGAGAATTGTAGCAACGAGCAATTCATTCTGGGTAATCATTGAGGCAACTCGTCCGCATCGATTGCGCAACTTTAGTGCTCATGCCCAAAGCCTCCAGACCTTGATTGATACAGATTTCTGGAGCGTTACCACGATTGTAGAAGACGGCCATCAGTACTGGCGTACCTTTTTTACCTATGATGGCGATCATTTTGTGGAGCCAATCTATCTGCCAATCTATCAGGACGCCGTACTTGCTAGTACCTTTATGCGCACGCTCAAGGCTCAGTTCTTGCAGCTCAGGCGCTGGGCGTACGGTGCCAGCGACTTTCCGTATGTGGTACAGAACTGCGTGAAGAACTCAAAGATAAAACTCAGCACAAAGCTTGTACAAATCTGGCGATTATTCGAAGGGCACTTCTCGTGGGCAACGGCACCATTGATCTTGCTCTATGTGGCTTGGCTACCACTTTATCTGAATAAAGGCTTCAACGAGGAAGTCCTTGCTCATCAGCTACCAGTCATCGCGAGCCGCATCCTCACGCTTGCCATGATCGGGCTTTTTGTAACCGTCTGGACTAGCTTGCTATCACTCCCGCCACGTCCTGCTCGCTATCGTCGTGGTAAATATATACTCATGCTAGCGCAATGGGTACTCTCGCCAGTTGTAGCAATCTGCTTTGGGGCATTTGCGGCATTGAATGCGCAGACCCGCCTAATGATTGGTAAGCGCCTTGAGGTTTTTCAGGTAACTGAGAAGGTAGTTCGAAAGTGACTCAGCAGTGAGTTACGCTTGGGCTTTTGGGCTGGCTTTCGTGATATCGCTGTCACTCGTACCAGCTGTCAGAAAGCTGGCATTTCGAATTGGAGCAGTTGATCAGCCGGTACCAAATAGCCGTAAAATTCATACCCGGGTTATGCCTCGGGCAGGTGGGTTGGTGCTTTACACAAGCTTTGTCGTAACCAGCTTGCTCTTTGCCTCACACACATCGGTGGCGTTCTGGGGTTTACTTGGTGCCGCAACGATTGTGATGTTAGTAGGTCTTGCTGATGATCTCCATTCGCTCAGTCCGTGGCTCAAGCTCGCCGTGCAGGTGATAGCGGCACTAACTGCTATGGCAGCTGGGATCAAAATTACAGCACTGACAAGTTTCTCGGGGGGTACCTGGAATTTCTATCAAACTGGTAGTGTGGCACTTAGTATCCTAGCGGCTTCATTGAGTTTGCTTTGGTTGGTGGGGGTGACCAATACGCTAAACTTTCTCGATGGTCTCGATGGCTTAGCGACAGGAGTAGCTGGCATTGCAGCCACAATTATGTTCATTCTCTCGATTGGACCTCGAGTCGACCAGCCTCAGACTGCATTACTCGCAATCATCTTAGCTGGTAGCTGCTTCGGCTTTCTCTGGCACAACTTTCATCCGGCCCGGATATTCAACGGTGATTCGGGGGCCTATTTCCTCGGTATGACGTTGGCTTGTCTCGCCATTATATCCGGTGCAAAACTCGCAACAGCACTGCTAGTACTTGGCTTGCCAGTACTTGATGCGGCATGGGCGGTCATGCGCCGTACCTTAAGCGGGCGATCGCCTTTCTCAGCTGATCGGGAGCACTTACATTTCTTGCTGATTGATAGTGGCTTATCTCAACGTAAGGCTGTTCTCATCATTTATGCTTTCTCGATTGCCTTTGGTATAGTGGCATTAATCTCCGGAACATTTCTGAAGCTTATCGCGCTTATCACTTTGGTCTTGTTGGCAGCTCTGCTATTAAGCTTCCTGCACTACAAACGACCGGCTCGCGAGACTGCCGCCAAAAAGGTTAGATTCGGCTTTAAGCGATCAGAATCTGATTGACTTTTTATCTGGCTTAAGGTAATATTTAGGCCAAGAGGGAGTAATTTACGCCTTGAATAGCCGCAGCTTCCAGCAACTTATCAAAAACCTTCAACTCTTTTACAAATGCCCCATGTGTGGAGCAAATTACAAAAGTGATGATATTAAGTTTCTGGGCCAAGTCGATAATCATTGCTTTATGCAACTGCATTGCCATGCCTGCTCTGTGCCGGTTTTAGCAACAGTCTTTCTGAGTGATAAGCCAGAAGAGGTGAGTGTCGACTCTGCCAAGATTCCCAAAGCTCCCCTGTCGGGTCGCAGTCGCGCTCGAGCCAGCGATCTCAAGCCTCGCGAGAAAGCTCGCTTTGTTGCTAAAGGCAGCATTGCTAGCACCGAGATAGCTGACTTCCATCTTTTCCTGAGCAGCTATCAGGGTAACTTCAATCGACTATCCAAGACCAAATAGCGATTTTCGCTCCCATAATACTCAATAATTATAAAGAATTAAAACTATGAACCAACTAGTACTCCAGGCTAGCCCCCGTGAAATCGTGGGTAAAAAAGTTAAAACTCTTCGAGCCGATGGCAAACTGCCAGCGGTATTATATGGCCATGGCCTCGCTCCCGCTCATATTACGATCTCAACTCATGACTTTGAGACTGCCTTCCAGGCTGCCGGGCAGAACACCTTACTTGAGCTCAAGGTAGAAGGTGATAAGACCTACAATGTACTTATTCATGATTTGGCGCGAGATGCCGTACATGATCGCCCGCTACACGTTGACTTCTATCGAGTTAAAATGGATGAAGAAATTCGCACAAATGTGCCATTGCACTTTACCGGTGAATCTACGGCTGTCTTCCAGGATGGTGGTAGCTTGCTTACTAGCCTAGAAGAGCTCGAAATTGAGACACTCCCTGCCCATCTCCCAGCTAATATTGAAGTTGATATCTCGGTGCTTGATAATTTCGAGAAGACTATTACTGTGGCTGACGTTAAAGCTCCTGAGAAGGTGAAAATTCTCAATGATCTAGATGAGATGATTGCTCGAGTTGAACCGCCTCGCAGTGATGAAGAGCTGGCTGAGCTTGATAGTGAGATTGTGGAAGAGATTCCAGGCGAAGAGGGGGCTGAAACTGCCGTTGAAGGTGATGAAGATAAGGCCGATGCACCTGAAGGCGACTCGGGTGAGAATAAATCTGGCGATCAAGCCAAGGAATAACTCTCTTGCTTAGCAAGAGCGAGCTCGACTCAAATTTTATGAAGGCTACGGCGCAGGGCTGACTTACTTGTCAGTTCTTCGTGTTTAGCCAGATAGCGTAGAGCTGCAGCTAAGTCGACTGCTCGCAGAGTTTGCAAGGTTATATCGGCCAAGATTGTGTGGCCTATAGTTGTGTCTGGCTGGCGAACTAGCTTAGCCTCTATGCTGGCAAGACAATCATCGACATAGCGCAGACGATCGCTATCACCTTCAAAGCACTCTAGTATACTTTGATACAGTTGTGCCCGTAGGTAAGGGCGCACGGAAGGTTTAGCTTTTTTACCCGACTTGGTTTTTGCCTGATTCTCAATACGTAGAAAACTTAAATCAACCTGTTCATAGGTAGTGAAGGTATGGCTACACTCGAGACACCGTCTCCGTCGCCAGACCTGGTTAGCGCGCTTAGTCGGCCGGCTATTAAAAACCTCGGTACTAAGGCTCATGCAAAATGGACACACCATGACAATATATTGTCATACAACTAGTAAAAATACTAGTGGAAAAGCTTTCAAATATGTGGATAAAGCTCACAAAAGTCTTGACATCGTTCGGTATGTGTTCGTATAATCAGTGAAGGGGGGAATATGCCAGAAGCCATGCTTCGGGGATGCGCTGTAGTACCGGCTACAGCGCCGGTTGAGGCCAGTACGTTGTTTCTTGATATGGACAGCTTCTTCGCGTCAGTTGAACAGCAGTATAATCCAGGGCTGCGTGGCCGACCAGTGGGAGTTTGTCCATGTCTCGGCGACGGATGTTGTGTGGTGGCCGCTTCGCGCGAAGCCAAGCTATGTGGAGTACGAACCGGCGTGCGTGTGCGCGATGCGCGCCGGCTCTGCCCTGATATTGTTCTTATATCCGATAGCCCAACCAGTTACCGAGAAGTACATACTAGCTTTATGAAAATACTCGATAATACAGTCTGTCGAGTGCAGTCTAAGGGTATTGACGAAGCCTGGATGAAGCTACCATGGTATCTGGTAGGGAGCAAAGATGCTCACGACCTAGCCCGCCAGGTAAAAGCCCAGATTAGCGATACAGTAGGGCCATATATTAGCTGTTCGATTGGTATTGCACCTAATATTTGGCTTGGCAAAATGGCGGCTAGTCATCGGAAGCCGAATGGCCTAGTAGAGCTACGTACATCAGATCTAGAAGCTTTTTATAAAGAATTACGGCTCGTAGACCTGAATGGCATCTCTTGGCGTCTAGCCCGCCAGTGCTATCGTCTTGGTATTTACAGCCCAATAGCTCTATACCAAGCACCCTTGGCGCTCTTACGCCGAGCTTGGGGAGTTAATGGTGTGAAGTGGTATTTGCGGATGCGTGGTTATGAGGTTGATATCTCAACCGAAAAGCCCCAGAAAACCCTCTCACATCAAACAACCCTCATGCCAAACCCAGCCATGAATATCAAGGATGTTACAGCAGTACTGACTAAGATGAGTTTTCGGATTGGCCGACGTCTCCGCGCCAATCATCAGATGGCCAAAGGGGTGAGCCTGTATCTTCGCTATATCGATCATAGCCACTTTGTACAAAACCTTAACACTGGTCAGGCTTTTGCAAGTAATGACTGGATCCTACGCCATCTCAAATCCTTACTACCACCTGCTGCACGCTTACAGCCAGTTAAGCAACTCAGTATTGGGCTATACGATCTTACAAATGAGTTACAGCTGAGCCTGGGGATAGATCTTGCGACCGAGTCTGATCGAACCGCAGCTGTCAGTATGGCGATTGATAGACTTAATACTAAGCACGGTACTCATACTATAATTCCAGCCAGCTCTTTAGGCCGCGATATATTTCCTGATAGAATTGGCTTCGGCAACTCGCGAGCCTTGATTTAGTACTAATCATTTCTCGATACAAAGATCATCCAAACTGATGTAGAATGAAAGGGCTTATCATGCATCTGTGGGCCTGTAGCTCAGTGGTTAGAGCGGTACTCTTATAAGGTACTGGCCGGTGGTTCGAGTCCACCCAGGCCCACCAGAATTTATATATTAAAAAACACCCCATAGGAGGGGTGTGGGGAAGGCGCCCCGGGGGAGTTCAACTCCCCCGGGGGATGCCGTGCTCAGAAGGTAGATCCGCTGCCGGTGCTAGTTACGCACCTTGTAGCAGTTGCCCTCGAGCGGTGGATTGATCCGGCTGACAACTCTCAGCTCACGACCATCGCGTGCCTTCGCGAGAACTCGGAAGGCAGATCTGACGGTGTGACCAGAGACGTAGCTGTGGCGGTTGACGCTCTCACCAGCACCGATCGGTCGGAACACGATCCCGCCAAGGCTGATGTTCGTCAGCCTGACGGGGACGTCGCTCAGGTTGGTGACTGTCCAGCTCACGCTGTAGAGCCCAAGCCTGGGCAGGCAGCGAGAGCTTACCGCCGCGCTCACCTGCAAGGGTGCGGGTGAAGGCGTCGTGCAGTCGGTCCCCGGGTATTCCAGCAGGATCGGGTCGAGGGCAAGATGGCCATCGAGGTAGATCCGGCTGATCGTGACCACTCCGTCGTAGGTAGTCGACGACAGCGTGAGGATGTGGCCGAAAGCAGGTGTTTGGCCTGCCACCGGACCGAGTGAGCCGGAGCTGAGTCCGTGGTGCGTCTGGCCGTCGTACGCATCGACTTGCATCAGGTTGTCGGGCGTGGCGGGATCGTTGTTGATCACCACCACCTCAAGCGTGACGAGTCCGTCGAGGCACCCCGGCGTAATGCTCACGCTGGTGTGCTCGTCGGTGAACGTTGGGTGGATGTCGACTGTCGAGGCCGAAGCCGAGCCCACGGGGAAGCATCCGCCAACGATCGCCAGAACGACGAAAGCGACGAATACTCGCGGGAGCGTCAGAAGCGATTTCATCGCTCCTCCTTATCAATGTGCGAACGCGAAACCGTCGCGGACGGATGCCCTCCAGATGAAGACAATGGAGGTAATTATATACTATAAATCTAATATTGTCAAGATATATGTCTTGCAGAACGGAATATTCATCTAACCTGGAGCCAACCTGTAAATTATCTGTTTTGATAGTTTAGATTTGTACGAAACAAGCACCTGCGCTACATTATAGACATGAGCTCAAGTGATCCCTACCCCGATAATACTAAGAATGTTCGAGGACGACAATTCCGTATTCGCTACACAAACTACCGTGGCGAGACAGCTGATCGTGATATTATCTTTGAATATTTCTGGTGGGGGAAGACTGAGTGGCACCCCGAAGAACAATTCTTGATCCACGCCATAGATATAGTTAAGAATGAACCACGCGATTATGCGCTTAAAGATACCAAGGCTTGGCTGGAGTAAACTGCTTGCAGCTAGAACTCAAAGACCTTATAATATAAGAGTAAATAAGACGTTTGAGGGCGGCTCACCACCGCTTCGAGTCTCGCGAAGGCAAGCGGGCGACACAGCTGCCAAGAGTGATCCAATCTTCATGGATAATCCCGGTGGAACCTCCCAAGTTATTTGGGACCGGGGCAAGTAAGATGGGTCATTTTATTATGGGTTATGTGAAATTCACATATTGAATACGAAATTATAGAGGTAGCGCACAATGAGTAATGAAGCAGAACAACTCGATATTATCAGACATAGCCTCGCGCATATTATGGCGGCAGCGATCAATGAGCTCTACAAAGAACCAAAGTTTGGCGTCGGTCCCGTGATCCGTGACGGGTTCTATTATGATGTATTCCTTGAAAATGACCAAACCATATCAGATACAGATCTTGTTAAGATTGAAGCGAAGATGCACGAAGTGATCGCTCGCCATGAAGATTTTGAGCGACAAGAATTGAGTATCGAGGAGGTGAAGATATACTTCACTCAGAGTAATCAGCCACTCAAGGTGGAATTACTTGATGATCTGGCTAAGCATGGCACGACTTCTGCTAAGGAAATTGATGCTCGCGAGTTGGGAATTGAGCTAGATACTAATAACAACGATGCTAAAATTACAACAGTTACGGTCTATAAGACAGAAAACTTCACTGACCTTTGTCGGGGACCGCATGTTTCTAACACCTCTGAGCTCGATAAAGTGGCCTTTAAGCTGACTAAAGTATCCGGTGCCTATTGGCGTGGCGATGAGAAGCGCCAGCAAATGCAGCGTATCTATGGAGTTGCCTTTGAAGCGAAGGCTGAGCTTGATGAATATCTTAAAAACCAAGCTGAAGCTGAGAAACGTGACCATCGAAAACTCGGTCGCGAGCTCGATTTATTTGTATTCTCTGATCTGGTGGGTCCTGGTTTACCTCTTTGGACTCCAAGAGGCACAATAATTCGCCAAGAACTTGATCGTTTTGTTCAGGAGCTGCGCAATGAACATGGCTTTGAAGCAGTTGCTATCCCGCATATTACCAAGAAGGATCTTTATCAGAAAAGTGGGCATTGGGAGAAATTCAAAGACGAACTTTTCCGTATAAAAACTCGCGAGGGCCATGATTTTGCTCTAAAGCCGATGAACTGCCCACACCACACTCAAATTTATGCCAGCCAGCCACGATCATACAAAGATCTACCAATACGATACCGAGAGACCACAATGGTCTATCGTGACGAGCAATCTGGTGAACTCAGTGGGTTATCTCGAGTCCGTTCGATTACCCAGGATGATGCTCATATTTTCTGCCGAAGCTCACAGATTAAAGAGGAAATTTTAAAAGCCTGGGATATTGTGGCTCGATTCTACGATGTATTTGATATGAAGCTTAAACTTCGGCTGTCCACTCATGACCCTGCTCAGATGGATGGCTACGTAGGAACCACTAAGCAGTGGGATATGGCTGTTAGCCAGCTACGAGAAGTCATCGAAGAAAAAGGTATCACGGACTATATTGAAGGCGTTGGAGAAGCTGCTTTCTATGCACCCAAGCTCGATTTCATCGGCGAAGATGTGTTGGGTAGGCAATTCCAAGCCTCGACCATACAGCTTGATTTTGTCCAACCAAAGAATTTTGGACTGACCTGTACGAATGAAAAAGGAGAAGCTGAAGATATCTTTATGCTTCATTGTGCAGTGAGTGGCTCACTTGAACGAATGATGGTTCTATTGATAGAGCACTATGCAGGTGCATTCCCAATTTGGTTAGCACCCGAGCAAGTACGGATTATTCCTGTCTCGGATAAATTCAATGATTACGCTGTAAAAATAGCAACGAACCTGGAAGAAAATGGTATTCGCCATAGCGTTGATGACAATAACGAATCACTCGGCAAACGAATCCGCCAAGCTGAAACAATGAAGATCCCGTACGTTTTGGTGGTGGGAGAGAAAGAAGTTGCAGCAAACTCGGTGGCCGTACGCCATATATCAGATGGAGATCAAGGCGCACAGCCAGTGGCAGCCTTCTTAGCTCAGATCAATGACCAGATCTATCAACGTACTTAGGTAGTCATAATGAAAAAACTGCAGCGCAACTATAAACTTATAGATGTTGACCACTATCGTGAAGTCTTGAATCAAGATAAACTTTGGTACCTAACCCTTAAACCATTCTTAGACGAGTATTACTTTTCTTATCATGGAGATGCTCACAATAAGACGAAAGATTGGATGCAGACTAGGGCTGAGTTCACTCATTTGGTTGAGGAGTTATTGGGTAATGATGGGATTTATATAGCAAAAACTGGGCCCAATCTTGATATTGAACGCAAGCCAATAGATACCGTAGTGATACATCATAGTGCTACTTCACAATCTGAAGATTTTAACCTAGGACACGTCAATGCGCTGTGTCTCATTCGTACGTATGCACCTGTACACGGCGGCGGCCCAAGCTATGATGCCTATAAGCTACCTGTCTGGTCAAATCACTTTTACAAGGGTCGACAAACCTTTATTGTCTATCATTATCTCATATGGCCAGATGGTAGATCGGATCATATTCTCAAAGACGATGCGATTGGCTGGCATGCAGGTAGCTGGGAGGTGAATTGTCAAAGTGTAGCTATCTGTTTTGTGGGTGATTTCCACAAAGTTGCTCCAAGCAATGCTGCCCTTAAGACAGCCCAAGCGATAATACAGAATTACCCCGGGGCTACAATTGAGCCGCACTCAGCAATAAACCATGCTACCGTTTGTCCCGGACTACCATTCTTTGGTAAAGATGGGTGGAAGAATCATCTTGGTAGTTCAAAATAATCAAAAATTAATTGCTATTGTGGGGCCGACTGGATCGGGTAAATCAGCTTTAGCTTTATCGTTGGCTGAACAATTTAATGGTGCAATTATCTGTGCCGACTCACGGACGATTTATCGCGGTATGAATATTGGAACTGCCAAGCCGTCATCAGATGAGCAGCAACGAGTTATGCATTATGGTCTGGACCTCGTAGAGCCTGGACAAAGCTACAGTGCAGCAGAATTCCAGGCCTATACAGAGACTAAAATAACTGAGATCAATATAGCTACAAAACTGCCATTTCTCGTGGGCGGAAGTGGCCTCTACATTGATAGCGTATTATTTGGCTATAAATTTCGTTCCCCGCATGATAGCGATGACTATCGTCGCTACGCAGATATTGAAATTATAGAGATGTTCCAAGCCCGTTATCCGGAATATGTTCCCAAAGTTGACTTAAATAATCGTCGCCGACTGGAGCAGATACTTAGTCGTGGCCCAGCTGATACGAATGATCGGAAACAACTTAAATATCGGGTATTAATCCTAGGCCTGAATCCGAGTCGAGAGCTACTCCGAAAACATATTGAACACCGTACGAGAGCAATGCTTGCAGCTGGCCTCATAGAAGAGGTGAAGCAGCTTCGCCGGCACTATGGAGCAGACTGTGCCCAATTGCAAACAATTGGCTATAGCCAGATAGGAGAATATCTAGACGGGGCTATTAGTGCAGAAGTCGCTAAAGCCAAAATAAATACCGATAGCATAGCTCTAGCGCGACGCCAGATGAGTTGGTTTAAGCGTAATCCTCGTATTCATTGGCTGAGTGAAACTGAAAACCCCGCTGAATTGATCAATGATTACTTGACTCATGCTGGTGTACAATAGCGGTATGCCAAAACAGCTGACCATTTTGAGCGCCAAGATAGCTTTTCGAATAGGACGACTATTTGGCAAAGGAGGTAGTGCACTCCCGGGGTTAGTGGCAGAGCGGATCGACCCTCAGGTTTTGTCCAAACTCGTTCGAGGTAACTTTCGTAAAGGTATTATCCTTATAACTGGTACAAATGGTAAAACAACCACAGCCTTACTAACTGCTGAGATTTTACGAGCCGATGGCCGGACTGTGTTGCATAATCGAGGTGGCTCAAACCTTATGCGTGGTTTGCTTTCTACTATGATTCAGGCCTGCAACTTAGGCGGGCGAGTTAAAGCCGATACTGCCGTGTTTGAAGTAGATGAGAATGCCTTTCCGGCTATTGTGGCCGCCGTAAAGCCTACTCATATCATTGTAACCAACTTGTTTCGTGATCAGCTTGATCGGTATGGAGAATTGGATGCAACCGCCCAGAAGCTAGCTGGGGCACTGCGTAAGGCCGATGCTATGGCTTGGCTTAATGCTGATGACCCGCTGGTAGCAAGCTTAGCTAGCGCTACTAAGAATTCTAGCTTCTTTGGTGTTCAAGCCAGCACCAGCACAAAGCTGGATGATGAATGGTCAGCTGACTCCTTGGTTAGCCCTAAATCTGGGGTACCGCTGATATATAGTAAGCGATATTATAGCCATATTGGTATCTATAAAAGCAGTAATGGCGATTTTAGTCGACCAAAGGCAGATATTGAAGCTACACATCCCCAAGCAAAGCAAGATCAACTTTCATTCCAGCTTAAGCTAGGAAATAGAGAGATTACAGTACGAACGAAATTAGGTGGATTTTACAACGTTTACAATGTTCTCGCAGCTGTAGCGGTGACATACCAACTTGGTGTTTCTCCAGATACGATTCGGGTAACAATGCAAGAAAGTAAACCCGCATTTGGTCGACTTGAGCGGATCGACTATAAGGGACGTGAGCTCTATCTTTTGCTAGTCAAAAATCCCGTAGGTTTTAATCAAATTATTGAAACTTTTCTATTGCCCGATCACGAAGTTTCCGCTCTTATCATAATCAACGATAATATCGCTGATGGTCGTGATGTTTCTTGGCTATGGGATGCCAACCTCGAAGCCCTATCTGAAAAGAAGCGAAACCTCATAGTGAGTGGTCAGCGAGCCGATGATATGGCACTCCGTTTAAAGTATGCTAATGTTGCTAAATTTACTACAAAAGCTAATCCAGAGCATGGCATAGATAAGCTCGTAACGTCGGTAAAACCAGGTCAAAAAATCTATATTGTCCCAACGTACACCGCGATGTTGAGTATCCGTAGCTGGCTAGCAAAAAAGACCGGTATCCAGGAGTATTGGCAATGATTCGAATAATTCATCTATACCCCAAAGAGATGAACATCTACGGTGATAGGGGTAATGTTGTAGCACTGAATGCTCGCTGCGCTTGGCGGAACATACAATCTAAAATTGTGTTCTGTGGCTTGGGCGATAAGCTAAGTATTGCGCCCGGCGACATTGTGTTTATCGGAGGCGGGCAGGATCGAGGGCAATCAAGAGTAGCAGCTGATTTAGAAACCAAAGCTGATGTTATTCGTCAGGCAGTGGAGTCCGGCACGCCTTTACTAGCGATCTGTGGTGGCTACCAGCTTCTTGGTCATCACTTCCGACCGATAGAGGGCCCTGAGCTAGGGGGAATTGGAGTTTTTGATGCGAAAACCATGGGTGGATCCGAACGGATGATTGGCAACATAGTTGTTGAGTCCAAGCACTTCGGACGGCTGGTTGGATTTGAGAATCATAGCGGGCAGACAATCTTAGGGGAGAAGCAAGCTGAGCTAGGTGTAGTGCGACGCGGTTGTGGTAACAATGGCAAGGATCAAGGCGAGGGTGCAATGACTCAGCATGCAATTGGTACGTATATGCACGGGTCCTTCTTGCCTAAGAACCCAGCGGTGACTGACTGGCTGATCGCAGCAGCACAAGAACAACTTGGCGAGCCAACAGTGCTTAAAAAGCTTGATGATAGTCTTGAGCGTAAAGCTTCAGATTACGCAGCCAGACTTGAACCTTAAGAATGCAAAAAATGTATACAATTTTAGTTAAATTATTATCTCGGCTCTAGCAATTGTTCAGCTGACTAACTATAATAGAGTCATAACAAAGAGGGTAGAGCTTGGATTGATTGGGTAACGATCCAAACTGCAAAGCAACTACGATGATGTATGAGAACTTATTTGGTTCAAAAACTCGAGTCAAGCTTCTAAGCTTGTTTTTCAATAATCCGGAACGTCCATTTTATGTCCGGGAAATTACCCGTAAAATCAACGAACAGATTAATTCAGTTAGACGAGAACTACAAAATCTTCTTGCCATTGGTATCGTCAAATCAGTCAGCCAATCTAACCGACTCTATTATGAGGTCAATCCTAGCTTCAAATTCTATGATGAGTTCAAGTCAATCTTTGAGAAAATGCCAACTGGCAACAAAGATATGAAAGAAACTCGCGAAGAAGACCAACTAACTCGCCGCATGATAAAGGCTGGCAATATAAAGATGATGTTTCTCTCCGGGGCATTCGTGCGGGGCAGTAATCAAGCGATCGATATCTTTATTGTTGGAGACGTTAATAAAGCTAAGCTGGCTCAGCTGATCGCTGATCTAGAGAAGGATATGAGCCGCGACCTTAACTATACGGTAATGCGAGTCGAGGATTTTGATTATCGACGTAACCTTAATGATCGGTTTCTAGCTGATATGTTGGATGCTAAGAAGATTATTTTGATCGATGCTCTTGATGTCTTTACGAAAAAACCACAGAAAGGTGATCCAGCTAATGGGGATGGTACAGCTCTTGCTGAAGTTAACTTGTCTGAGCCAAATGCAGATATCACCGCCGCCGAAGCCGAACAGTTAGCTGGCAACGCTGGGCGCGTAGGCTAATACCGAATTATGGCCACAAAACAAAAACCCATCTCAATCACGATCGCACCAAAGACAATTCTATTATCATTCTTTTTAGTCATTCTTTGCTTGCTGATATTACGATTGGCAGACGTAGCCTTACTTATTTTCTTTAGTGGGCTATTCGCGGCCGCCCTACATCCAAGCGTGAAGTGGCTGATGCACAAAACCAAAATGCCCAAATTTGCGGCCATCACACTTATATATCTCATCATCATTGTATTTACTGTTTTGATCATCGGATCAGTTGTGCCGGCAGTCACCGAGCAGATTGATTCATTAAGTCGAAACCTACCTGAGTACCAGCAGGATATTAGTGATGCCCTGGCTGGGAGTCCAAACATTCAGCATGTCGTGAATGATGCTCTGAGAAATCTCGGTCAACACTCTGATATGATAGTTACTAGATTGGCGTCAGCCACTCTAGGCCTGGTGATCAGTCTATTTGGGTTCATAACTGTCTTGCTTCTTGCAGCATATTTCTTATCAGGTGGTCGGGCTATGGCTAAGCGCTCGCTTCATTTTTTACCTGAACAAAAGTGGGCTGACCGCTGGCTGCTTGTCCTTGAGCATATCTCGGATCGACTTGGATATTGGCTACGTGGGCAGCTTGTAGTCTGCCTGTCGACTTTTGTATTGAGCTATATAGGTCTTCGAGTTTTGAACGTACCTTATGCTTTAACCATTTCTTTACTCGCTGGACTTCTCGATGTGATACCGACATTTGGTGCTTTTATCTCTGGAGCTTTGGCAGTGCTTATGGCATTGACCATATCTCCAGGCAAAGCTATAGCCACAGGGGTGTTGTGGTTAGTAATACAACAAGTACAAGGTAATATTTTGACACCACAGATCATGAAGCGTGCCTTAGGCGTGCCAGCCGTGACGATCATTATTTCTGTTCTAGTATTCGGTAAATTATTAGGTCTTATCGGAGTTCTTCTCGCCGCACCAATGGCAGCGATTGTTGCAATTCTTGCAACAGAATTTGGGCCCGATAGCAGGCGTCTATGGAAAGAGAGTCAACAATAACTATGGAATTTTCATTAATCAAATCACCCAAGACCTACAAGGTTCAGAGCCGAAATATTAGCTTGGTGTTCAATCCAGAAGCAGCTGAGAAGGCTGATGTACTTCTATTTGATAAGCATCAGGACAAGCTCAAGGCCGCCGAAGGCCAGAAGATATTTGATGGGGCAGGTGAGTATGAAGTCAATGATAGCTTGATGGAGGGTGTCGCTATTAATGGAGGAGTCAGCTATCGCATTGATGCCGACGGGATTGCAATTGTGCATCTCGCAGCTGGTACCTCAGAGCTTTCTGACAAACAGATCGAGGCATTGAGTCCTGTCGATATTGCAATGATTGCATCGCAAGATGTTTCCGCTCAGGATATTAGTAAGATTATTAGTCAGCTCGAGCCACGAGTCATTATTCCGGTGGGCGCAGACGGCGAGACGCTCAAGAAGCTTGCCGAAGAGCTTGGAGTTACAGCTGAGAAATCAGCTAAGTTCAAGATCAGCGCTAAGGATTTACCTCAAGACTCTCAAAAACTAGTTGTTGTAGAATAAATATTTAAGAAATTAGGCTTGGACCGCAGACTTGGCGGTCTTTTTTTCCGCTTGCTGCTCGCCAGCAGACTTGGCGCTAGCGGCAGCAGCAGCTGCAATTTTATCCTGCTTTTTGAGCGTGCGAATAGTCGAGGCGGCCAGTTTAAGGCGAACCTTCTGACCATCTATCACAATAGTCTTGGTCTGTAAGTTTGGCTTCCAGACTTTTGGCGTATGGCGCATAGAGTGGCTGACGTTTCGGCCAAACTGCTTACCTTTACCTGTAATGTCGCATTTGTATGCCATAAGTATCTCTCGCAGAACTAAAATATAACCGTTTGATTGTACCACAATGATCCAGATAGTGCAAGATAAGGGTAGTCGAGAAGTGATGGGCGAATTATGCTAGGATAAGAGCATGGCAAAACTGATTTCATTAGCATTTTACCTTGTAATTTTGGTGATTATTATCACTGTGCACGAGTTCGCGCATGCTTGGACCGCTCACCAATTAGGTGATTTAACCGCCAAGCGCGAAGGTCGACTGACACTCAACCCCTTGGCTCACATTGACCCTTTCTATACCCTTATACTCCCAATCACACTTATATTATTTGGGTCGCCCATCGTATTTGGTGCTGCTAAGCCGGTACCTTTCAATCCATATGCTGTGCGCTATGGGAAGTGGGGAGCAGCACTTATTGCCTTCGCCGGCCCTGCTAGTAATTTCTTGATGGCAGGTCTAGTGGCTATATATATTCGTTTTGTGCCATTGCAAGCTGGGCTTGGCAGTGACTTCTTGGTTACATTTGTGACTGTTAACCTTGCTTTCTTCGTCTTCAATATGCTACCAATCCCCCCACTTGATGGTTCGAGATTACTCTACGCAATTGCACCACCACCCCTGGCTGACGCGATGGAACGCTTCGAACGCTTTGGCTTGATGGGGATACTACTGATTGTACTGGTTCTCTATGCCTTTGTATCGCCGTTTATACTGTCGATTGTTACATTCTTGGCGACCGCACTCTTGGGCTACAACCCATTCTAATATGATATAATAGATGTAAGCTCTGTGTGCGCTCGTTTACAAACCGACCGATTTTTCTGCTTAACAATTACTTCGGGAAGCTAAGATTGCCGAGCCGCCGTGGCGACTTGGGCTGAGGCTACCCACCTGGCTTTTAGTCAGGAAATATCGTCGGCGCGGCCACCTGGAGCCTGTCTTATATATCTACTACCAAACACCGCTTTGCGGTGTTTTTCTTTACTTACCGCCGAGTCCGAAATGCTGTTTGAGATCATGTTCACCATCTAGAGCGCGAGCTTCGATAATCTTAATGGCAGTTTTTAGATCAAGCTGTTTTCGCAGCGCATTTATGAATTTATCTGGATTATAGGGAATGACCCAGAGACCTTTTAAGTAATGAACAAAGCCTTGACGCTTCAATTGGGTGATTAGTGTATTACGGGCAGCCTTGCGCGTCTCCGGTATCTCAAAAGTAACCAGATACCACACACCACCCCAGCTACTACTAGGACTCACCGTAATATGCCGACTTCGATATACGCTCAGGTGTTTCTGACCTCTAGGAGTAACTCTATAGATAATTTCGCCATCTATCTGGCCAGTTGACACAAAACCCTGCTTTGTAAGCAGGGCCGCTGTGTCGATAATCCGGCGAGAGGGCGTTGCCCGGGAGCCGGTAAATAGGTTTTGGAGTTCACGGTTCGAGGTAAGCTCACCTTGACTGGTGACTGATCGCTTGGCAATGCCAGCTAGAACCTCGGCCGTTTTGTTTATCCTGACCACACAAATTACTTTTAACACATTCATTGTGTCACAGCATAAGCACTGAGTAAAGTATTTTTACTGAATAATGATGTGGAAAACTATTAGTTCAGTACTATTCCAGATAGGAAATGAGAATTTTAGTGATATTAAAATTATCAATTTAATGTTTATGCTAGAATAAAAATGCAAAAATATTCTAGAATTTCGGGGTGTGGCGCAGTTGGTAGCGCGTACGGCTGGGGGCCGTGAGGTCGCAGGTTCAAGTCCTGTCACCCCGACCAGA
>JBBSBN010000002.1:0-30067 GCA_038251205.1 Candidatus Saccharimonadia bacterium
ATTATCGGGCTTGGCGGTACTTTCAAATGCACAGACTTCATTGAGCCAGCTAGCAGCGCCGTATCGTCGTTACGCAGAATCAGGTGAGCTTAATTTTCGGGTGCAAGATACCGCTGCCTTACTGCAGAAAATTTGGGATCACTATGGCAATGCTGATGTGAATGAGCTAGATGGTCTTACCGTGGAGTACCCAGAGTGGTGGCTTAACATTCATTCCAGTAATACCGAACCGCTTGTGCGGGTAAATGTTGAGGCAGAGGATGAGGAGATATTACGAACCAAGCTAGCTGAGTTAACCGACTTGATTAAAAGTGAATAAAATAATTGACAACAGTTGTCAAGCGTGATAATTTACTAAGCATTATTCTTCTTTAATCAAACAAGCGAAGAATTAACTTTGACAAAGCAAGTATTCTCAAAAGGGGCCAAAATCCCTATTTTTGTTGGTTTACACCTTCTCTGTGGTCTTCAGGGCCAAGCAACCATGCTTGAATTGATTGTTTAGTCCTGAAAACCACACATTCGTAGTTGCATTGGATGCAACCATGCACGCGGGAGGTGTGTCAACTCTGCCCTAGTCCGGTGGCCCCTTTAATCACGGGACGAGATGGGTAGGAATAACGGCCCACTGTAACATTCTCCACGGATGCACTTCCCGCGTTTTTCTCCGTCTTCGGACGGGGTGCAACACCGGCACGGATCACTCCGTGCCGTACTGCGAAACACAACCGCGACCAGAAAAGGAAGGTGGTACAGGTGACTCGACACGCTCGCGCGCCCAACTTCCAGCACGGACAGACGATGAAGCGCAAGACCGACGCCGACGCGGCGGTGTGGCAGGTCTAGGTACCCACGACGGGAGGCGAGGCCTGCCACACCGACTGCCCCTTGAGCTGTTAGGCCGCTGATCGTAGCGGAACCCACAGCTCTTCGCCAAGAGGACAGGGAAGGGGGAAAGTCACCATGATCATGGAGATCAAGCGTCGGGCACGAAGTCCGGCGACTCTGCTCACCGACTGACTGCGACTTCCCATTGAACCCCGCATACTTCGAGGGGTTGTGTAGGACAGTACGTCTTCGTTGAAGCTTGAAGCGTTCACAGCGGCCTCAGGCTGCACGACAAAAACGCACGTTCAACTCACGAAGTGGCGGCTCGTCCAGGGATCAAAACCGGGTCCGAGTGGGGGTCAGAAACTTTCGGCTCGTACGGGTTCAACCCCGATGAGCTTCTAGGGGCTGACCCCCACCACCCACTTTCACCAAACCGTGGCCCAAAGCCACACGAGAGATTTGCTTTGTCTCTCCTCACCCAAGTTTTTATCACAGGATGATAAAGCCTTAGCTGAAGAGAGAATTCTGGATCTAAGCGCCCGACAACCGGGCGTATTTTATTTGCTCGCGTATAATAGTCTCCATGACTAGCATTGATGAGCACCAATTTCGCCTCCAGCAAGCCATTATCGATGTGCTGTGCTACAGTACAGTTTTTCGCCATGCTCTAAGTGAAGAAGAAATATTCCAATATCTCCCGATCGCTACCATGCAAATTGCTCATCGCGAAGCGCTACGCCAACTACTTGATCGCAAGAAAATTATCAAGATAGGTAATTATTACGGTCTGGCTCGTTTCAAGTATCCTAATCCACATAATGCCCACGATAGCCAAGTAAAATTACTCAATAAAGCTGAGCAATATGCTCAATTTTTCGGCATGGTACCCGCTATAGAATCAATCGTCATGGCTGGAAGCGGAGGTTTTGGAAATGCCACCAAAAATAGCGACATTAATCTCGTCGTCATTGCCCGACCCCACCGAGTCTATATAGCTAAAGGTGCCCTGCATTATGCTTTGAGCATCTTGCACCAGCGGGCGACTGCAGAAGTGCGGGGCGGTCACTTTGCATTAAATCTTTTTCTCACCACCGGCGGAGTAAACTTCAAAAAAGATATTATGAGTACTCCCGATCCTCAGCTAGCCTACTGGTTGGTATGCGCAAAACCTCTGTTTGGCAGCAATGTCTGGTATTCCCTTATGAAACAGCAGTCTTGGCTGGTGGAGCGCTTCCCAAATTATACCTGGCCTAAGGTAGAACTAACCTTGCCTCGAATTGGTTTTAAACCGCTCGATGCCCTGGATGAGATTGGTTATCGACGCCACCTGCAGCACGTAGCCAAGCAATCGGGCTATAAGAAAGCCGGCTCATTCTTGCGTTTGCGGCCCGACATTATCAATCAAAACACTCATGACAAATCCGCTGAAATTGCCCAGAGCTACGCCAAGATCCTTGCTCGCCACCACTTGACAGCATAGGAGGCATTTACTACACTAGTTTTAGCACTCAAAGCATTAGAGTGCTAATGCTTTGCAAGTTATGCCATCATTTAATTACTAACTCTTAAGAGCGGAGGAAATCGTGAACCTAATTCCCCTAAAAGATAAAATTGTTTTGAAGCAAATTGAAGTAGAAGAGAAGTCCAACTCAGGTATCATTTTGCCAGACGGTGTTAAAGAAAAGCCCAAGCAAGCAACTGTGCTGGCGGTAGGCGCGGCAGTAGCTGAGCTTAAGGCTGGCGATATCGTAGTATACAAAAGCTATGGTCCAGATGAGATCAAAGTGGACGACGACGAATATTTGATCGCCAAAGAAGAAGATATTCTTGCAAAAATTGATGCAAAACCTAGCAAAGGAGACAAATAATGGCTAAAGATATTATCCAGGGCGAAGATGCCCGTAAAAAACTCAAAGAAGGCGTAGACAAGCTGGCCAATACAGTCAAAGCGACTCTTGGGCCAAAAGGCCGCAACGTCATTCTTGATAAGAAATTTGGTAGCCCACAAATTACCAACGACGGAGTCACTATCGCCAAAGAAATCGAGCTAAGTGACCCATTTGAAAATATGGGTGCGCAGATAGTGCGCGAAGCAGCTGACAAGACCAATGATGTCGCTGGCGATGGTACAACCACAGCAACCGTGTTGACCCAGTCAATTGTCGAAGAGGGCATTCGTAATGTCGCAGCTGGAGCAAACCCAATCGCGATTCGTCGCGGCATTGAGAAAGCGACTGATGTTATTGTTGAGAATCTCAATCGAATCTCCAAGCCAGTAAAGACTAGTGCAGAGATTGCTAATGTTGCAACTATTTCTGCTGGGGATGAAGAGGTCGGAAAGCTTATTGCACAGATTATGGAAGAGATTGGCGAGAACGGCATTATCACCGTAGAAGAAGGCCAAAGTCTTGGAATTGAGAAGGAAGTGGTCGAAGGCATGGCTTTTGATAAGGGCTATGTCAGTGCCTACATGGTGACCGACACAACTCGTCTCGAAGCAGTCTATGAGAACGTACCAATATTGATTACCGATAAGAAGGTTTCGAACATCCAGGAGCTTTTGCCACTACTTGAAAAGCTAGCACAGGATGGCAAAAAAGACCTCGTCATTATTGCCGAAGATGTCGATGGTGAAGCTCTTACCACATTGGTGCTCAACAAGCTTCGCGGCACTTTCAATACTTTGGCTGTGAAAGCTCCATCATTTGGTGACCGCCGTAAGGCCGAGCTCGAAGATATCGCAATCTTGACCGGTGGCCAAGTGGTGAGCGACGAAGTTGGTATCAAGCTTGAAGATGTTACGCCGGAAATGCTGGGAGAAGCTCGTAAAGTTATTGCTGATAAGGACAGCACTACCATCATCGAAGGTCGCGGTCAGTCAAGCGCCCTGAAGGCTCGCGTGGTTCAGATCGCCAAGCAGATGGAATCACTCAACTCAGAGTATGAACTCGAGCAAATGCAGACACGTCTAGCTAAGCTTGAATCTGGAGTTGGTGTGGTCAAAGTCGGTGCAGCTACCGAAGTCGAGCTCAAAGAAAGAAAGCTTCGTATCGAAGATGCCATCAACTCAACCAAAGCTGCAGTAGCCGAAGGCATTGTAGCCGGTGGTGGAGTAGCTTTGCTCCGCGCTCGTGGCAACTTGAGCAAGCTTACGCTCAACGACGAAGAGATGATTGGTGTGCGGATTGTCGAGCGAGCGCTCGAGGCTCCGATTCGCCAGATTGCAGCCAATGCCGGAATTTCGGATGTAGCAGTAATCTTAGAGACGATCGCCAAGGCCAATGACGATAAGACTGGCTGGGATTTCTCACGCAATCAGAAGACGGACATGTTGGCACGCGGTATTATTGACCCAGTCAAAGTTACCAAAAGTGCCCTCGTGAATGCAGCCTCTGCAGCAGCAATGTTGCTCACTACCGAAGCAGCTGTAGTTGAGATTCCTGAGAAGGAAAATCCACCAGCTATGCCAGGCGGTGGCGGGATGCCGGGTATGGGAGGCATGGACTATTAAGTCTTAGCCGAAAACTGAAGCAATATAAACGCCCCAACTCGGGGCGTTTATATTTACATGTGAAGCATCTTAATTTTGTAGGATGGTATAATTAATGTATGAACAATGACACCAGCAAAGATTTGCAAGATGTGCCTATGGAACAGCCTAAAGACTACTTAAGTCTCGATAATCATCATATTTTTGATGCCATAGGTGCCCAGCCCGACCAATTACTCGCCAACTATGGTGATGAGATGCAATTTGATCTCACCGAAACCCAAGGCCGGGGGATCACAAGTATAGTGGTTGCTGGCATGGGCGGCTCGGCGCTAGCTGCTAATGTGCTGCGCAATTGGCTCTATGATCGCATCAAGGTTCCGTTTGAGATAGTTCGAGGCTCGAGCGTACCAGGCTATGTTGATAATCACACGCTCGTTATCGCCTCAAGCTATTCCGGTAACACCGAAGAGACTTTGGCGGCGCTTGATGATGCTGAAAAACGCAATGCTGCAATCATAATCCTGACCAATGGAGGAAAGCTCGCAGACATAGCTCGCAGTAAAAACTACAACATATTGAATTTACCCGAAAGTAGCCAGCCACGCTTTGCAGTCTTCGCTGGTCTTAAAGCTCTAACATGTACTCTAGCAGATCTAAAGCTGGCTGAAGGTGTGGATTTACGCCGTGAACTTATCGACGCAGCTGGAGTTCTTAATGAAGTAAAATTTGGTATGTGCCCCGACAATGAAGACAATAATGAAGCTCGCAAAATTGCTCGAGACTTACGTGAAAAGCCTGTAATTATATATGGCACCCCAGGCTCTGGCACTGCTGCCTACAAATGGAAAATTAATTTGAACGAGAATTCCAAGCAATTAGCCTGGTACAATGTCTACTCAGAGCTAGATCACAACGAATTTCAGGGCTGGCTTTTTCCTAAGGAAAAGAGTGTAGCAGCTATTCAGCTAACCACCGACTTCGATAGCGCACAGATTAGCAAACGAGTAGAAGTAACAACCCGGATCTTAAATGAATATGGGTTTAACCCAATTGCTGTGCACGCCAAGGGCGCTACGCCACTGCAGCAACTGCTCTATCTCATCCTGATGGGGGACTATGTTTCAGCCTACCTTGGTCTTATGAATGGTGTCGATCCAATGCCGGTAGAGCTGGTTGAGAAGCTCAAAAAAGAACTTAGCTAGCTATGATTTGATGTGTCCAAGCTTTGCTTTGAGCTGCTCATTTAGCTTGTCGAAGCCGACGTAGTGTAGCGTGGCAAGACCAACATTACTCGCAGATTCTAGATGGGTCAGATTATCATCAATTGCCAAGATTTGAGCAGGTTCAAGACCAAGCCTTTGTGCCGCAGTCTCGTAGACAATTGTCTCAGGCTTCCATAGTTCGGTCGATCCGCCTATGAGCACCAGGTCAAATAATCCGGCATCAAGCTTTGAATCCAGCTCTTCTAAGCTTCTAGCATATGAATTGGATAGCAGGCCTATCTTGTATTGGCGTTTGAGGTTTTGCAACATATGCACGAGCTCATAATTAATTTGCCAACCGCCCAGTACTTGATCCGCCAGCACACCGTAATAATCCACTAATATTGCTGCAATCATGGTAAAATTATAACCTATTGCTAAGGAGAGGTCGCATAGTGGCCTAGTGCGCCGCCTTGGAAAGGCGGTATACCTGCAAGGGTATCGAGGGTTCGAATCCCTCCCTCTCCGCCAAGAATAAGGTTCAGATGCGACCCGTTCTCCTAAAGTGCATACTAAAGAGACGGGTCGTTTTCATTTAGCTTGAAATTTTATGAAATGAGCCTCAACTCAGCATTCCCGTTCTTCAGGGCAATGGAATTCGAACCGGCTTAGTTAAATTTTTTAGACCGTGGCTTTCGCTCTACATAGACTTTCTGATTTTTGAGGAATAGTTCGCCATTTACATACTTCAGAATCTCTCGTTTTTCTTCTCTCGTTCCGTTCTGTAGGACATACTTTGCATAGGCTTTCAGATCGATGGCTGGTTTCTGTATTAACTCGTCGCCTGTGTAACCCAGCACACCATTGAATCGCTGGTATCGCTCTAGTTCATCTTTGAATTGCTCTTGAGCACCGATTTCGTCTAGTTCCAGATCGTCAATCAGCTTCAGTAGTTCGTCCATGAGGTCACCTTCACGGATATATGGCTGTATGCAGTCCAAGTCATTCGCTCTTCCACAGTGATAGTAGACGTAGCGCCTAATCTCGCCAGTTGTTATTAGCCGCTTCATGTGTTCTTCTGCTGTTATGCCTGTCTTACAGGCTCCACACTTGAGTATCTTAGTGAAGCCGAACTCTTTACTGCCTGTGCGCAGTTTAGGCACTACAGTGAGCTGTGTCTGCACCTCATCAAACAACTGTTTGGTGATCAGCGGTTTGTGTTTACCTTTGTGTAGTTTTGGGTTTGTTTTTGGGTATTGAAACTCGCCGTAATAGAAGGGATTCTGCAACGTTCGGTAGATGTGGCTCAAAACTAGTCGTTTACCTTGTCTTGAACGAAAGTCTATGTCATCGAGCCATCTTTTTACATCACGCCCTGTGTAGGCTTGCTTGGCGACTCGCTCAAACATTTCTGCCATGATAGGCGCTCGCTCTTCGTCAATAATTATCTTTTCTTCTCCCAGGCCATTGTTGAAGTATCCAATCGGAGCTTGGCCAGGTCGCCAGCCGTTTGCGGCTTTGTTGTGCAGGCCACGGATAACGTTAAGGCCTCTGTTGTCGTTCTCTAGTTTGGCTTGGGAGCCAAGGATCATTAGCAGGAACTTCTCGTTAGGATTATTGGTAAACGTCTGGCTATGAGTCCTAATTTCTACTAGTTTACCTTCGTCCATAAGGTCTACGAGGACTCCCAAATCTCCTGCTGATCTTGAAAGTCGATCCGGTGCCCAAGAGATTATTCCACCAAAGTATCCTAATTGAATATCTTTGATGAGTCTGTTGAAGATTGGTCGAGTACCCGCGACTTTGGATGAGTGGCTTTCTTGGCGGATCTCACTTATTTCAATATTCCAGTGATCCGCTAGTAGTTGCATTTCCTTGATTTGTTGCTCAATAGATAGAGCTTGGCGTTCGTCCTGTTCAGATGATTTACGAGCGTACAGACACCATCGAATTGGTGTTGTTTTAGCTGCTTGTGGTGTCTGTTGGGGTAGTGTTAATTCCATCAAGGACAAGGTACCGCAACTGTGGTGGAAGTCTAGGAGTAATTGTGTCTATTTGCATAGTACCCCCTGGGGGTATATAATTTAGATATGATTACAGATATTAAAAAACGTAGTTTGCATCGTGCCAAGATCATAGAGGGTCAGATGAGGGGCATTCAAAAGATGATCGAAAATGAAGATTATTGTATGGATATCATCACCCAGAGCTTAGCGGCACAAAAATCACTCGGCTCACTTAATAAACTCGTACTCGAGAACCATTTACGGACTCACGTTAAAGATATGTTTGTTGCTGGCGAAACGGACAAAGCAGTTGAGGAGTTGCTTGCAGTCTACGAACTCGCCAAGGTTAGAGGTAAATAAGGAGGAAAATGATGGATTATTTTGCACATGGTTATGGTATGGACGAAATGGGTCACGGGTACGGTGACAATGCATGGGGGTGGTTGTTTATGATAGTTATGATGACACTGGTTGTACTGGGCATTATCTTACTGGTTCGTTTTGCTTCAGGTAGCCAAACAGAAGAAAACAAATCTAACGCATTAGATGTTCTGAAGCATAGATATGCTAAAGGTGAAATTACAAAGAAGCAGTTTGATGAAATCAAGAAGGATCTAAAGTAAGTTCTAATAAGGAGAGTGATATGAAACTAACAAAAAACAATTTAGCAAAAGGACTAGCTCTAACTACGGCAATCCTATGGGTGTTATGCGTAGGCTTCGTAGCCGTCTTTCCAGACTTTTCGCACACAGTAACACAGTGGTGGATGCATGGCATGGAAGTAGCCAAGTTTAATCTTGGATGGGGAAACTTTATATGGGGTGGCCTGACAATAACGGCTTCATTTTGGTTAGTTGGATATGTTCTTGGTTGGAGTCTTGAGTACGTAGAGCAATTAGGAAAGAAAAGATAGTCGGCATGAACAAGAAATCACTTGTCTATGGGTTAATCGGCGTGGCTGGTTTACTACTATTAACAGTTGGGACTTATGGATACTTCTACGCTTCAACTCCTGCACACATTCGAAAACCGTCATATCAGCATTATCATTTTCGCACGCAGATTTTGGTTGACGGCAAAGCTGTGGATTTCTCAAAAGACGAATTTCAGAAAGAGACTGGAGTATCAACAACTTGCAGTGCTGCAGCAGGTAGCACACCGATTGACTTTCACGACAAGATGGATCAGCTAACACACGTTCATTGGAATGGTATGACTGGTGGCGAGTTCTTGAAGGAGTTTGGTTGGAATTATATTGGTGGAAATGATGGTGTGTTGGGGCAACGCTACGACGACAGCCTAAAGCCAAATTCAGTAAAGATATACGGTAAGCTGCTGCCCTCAGTACCCGAAAATGCAAATTTTTATGTATACACAGGGGATAAAGATGCTTACGAGCAAAAAAACTGGGATGATTTTCTAAATCAAGATCTAGAAACATTCTTCGGCAAGAAGAGCAACATCGGGCACAGTGAAGAAGTTAGCTCTTCAAGCTTTTTAGATAAGATATTTCCTAAAGCCTATGCGCACGGTGGAGTCATGGATGAGCATGCATCAAGCAAATCCGAAGAAGAATTGACGCGCATTAACAACGTAGTGGGCAATATAGTCATCTTCGCACAAAAGGACGAGCCTACCAAGGAGCAGATACAGGAACGCTTTAATAATCTCGTGCCTTTGCATGAATCAACTTGCGGAGACTAATAGTGGCTAAACCCCAAAAGTCTGATAGAACAACAAGTTACAAACCCGGTAGCCTGAGTCTAGTCGGCGCAATATCTATGGGCACGGCTGTGATTATTGGCGCTGGCATCTTTGCTCTTACCGGCCAAATTGCAGAGCTTGCTGGGCCGTTGTTCCCATTTGTTTTCTTAGTCGCAGCGGTTGCAACCGCGTTTAGTGCCTATTCTTACATAAAGTTGTCGAATGCCTATCCAAGCGCCGGTGGGATAGCAATGTTTTTGCACGAAGCCTACGGACCCGGAGTTATAACTGCTGCCGGCGCGCTGCTTATGTACTTCTCTATGGTTATAAACCAAAGTCTGGTCGCAAAAACATTTGGGACCTACACGCTTCAACTCTTTGATATCAGTAATGCAGGCTGGCTTGTATCTCTTTTGGGCGTAGGGCTTTTACTACTTGCATTTATCATAAACATATCTGGCAATAAGGTAATTGGAACTTTTTCATTCATCATGTCAGTTATAAAAATCATCGGTATCGCCCTGCTAGGGCTGGGTGGATTATGGGCTGCTGGTTTTTCGTTTGAAAGTTTATCGGCACCTGCTGAGGGCAACTTCACCGCTACTGGGTTCATAGCTGCAACGGCACTAGCCATTCTTGCTTATAAAGGATTTACGACAATTACTAATAGTGGTTCTGAAATAAAGAATCCTAACAAAAATGTCGGCCGAGCCATTATTATCTCAATTGCCGTGTGTGTCGTTGTGTACTTGTTGGTCGCTTTCGGCGTGGCTGCTAACTTACCATTGCCAGAAATTATTGCATCAAAGAATTTTGCTTTGGCTGAGGCCGCGCGACCAGCATTTGGTGATATAGGCTTGCTCCTTACCGTGCTACTGGCAATAGTAGCCACCGTGTCAGGCGTCATCGCAAGCGTCTTCGCCGTATCAAGGATGCTGGCAATGCTCACCGACATGAAACTGGTGCCACATAAACATTTCGGCATGCCTGGCAGTATTCAGCAGCACGCATTGGTCTACACCATAGTTTTAGCTATGTTACTGACAATATTCTTTGACCTTACGCGGATTGCCTCACTCGGGGCAATAATGTATCTGACTATGGATATACTCGTGCATTGGGGAATATTGAGACACCTCCGCGGAAAAATAAAAGTAAACCCGACAATTATTCTGACTTCTATAATTATAGATATCGTTGTACTAGGTGCTTTTTTGATTACCAAAGCGCAATCCGACATGCTGATTATCTACGCCTCGATTATCGTTATTGGTTCGGTATTTTTGAGTGAAAAAGTTTTTCTGAGTCGTGCAAAGGCTTCGTCATGATACTAACCGTAAACAGAGGAGATAATCTATGAATAGCCACAATAAAATGAAACACGAGCACCACGTACCTGACGAACACTTCACACACTCGCAAACTAGCAATAAGGCGTCGTATGCTTGCCCAATGCACCCCGAGGTAACCTCAGACAAACCAGGAATGTGCCCCAAATGTCACATGGCCCTTGAGAAAGTTAAGCAAAGCAGGAGTGAGGATAAGAACGAACACGCCGACCACGACAAACACGCTGGCCATAACCCAAACATGTTCAAGCAAAAGTTTTGGATAAGCTTTCTACTGACCATCCCTGTACTTCTATATTCTCAGACTATCCAAGAGCTACTACACTTCTCTATGCCTACTTTCGTGGGCAGTAGTCTTATCCCTCCTATTTTTGGAATTATTATATTCGTCTACGGTGGTTTAGTGTTCCTCCGTAGTGCCAAAGCAGAGCTAGCTGCAAAACAACCCGGAATGATGACTCTCATATCCATGGCAATAACTGTTGCGCTGTTTTACAGCATTGCCGTCACTCTTGGACTAGAAGGAATGAGCTTTTGGTGGGAACTTGCCACTCTTATTACCATTATGCTGCTCGGCCACTGGCTAGAGATGGCATCGATCATGAATGCACAGGGGGCTCTGAAAGAACTTGCTAAGCTACTGCCCGACGAAGCTGAGCTTATAACTTCTAGTGGCACAAAAACCGTTTCGGTAGTCGAACTCAAAGTTGGCGACAAAGTACTTGTTAGGCCAGGGGCAAATGTTCCTGTTGACGGTGAGGTCTTAAAAGGTGAATCCAGTGTCAATGAATCAATGCTTACTGGTGAATCTAAGTCAGTAAAAAAGATAGTAACGTCCCTACTTATCGGAGGCACTATTAACGGTAGTGGCTCGCTTACGATGAAGGTTACTAAGATTGGTGACGATACTGCACTAGCTGGAATCATGAAGTTAGTTGCCGATGCCCAGAACAGCAAATCTAAAACGCAGGTACTTGCTGACCGTGCCGCATACTATCTTACTTTTGTTGCACTTGGTGCAGCACTAGTGACTTTACTTGCTTGGTCATTATTCAGTGATCAATCGACCTCATTTATTATTGAAAGAGTTGTTACTGTGCTCATCATCGCCTGTCCGCACGCTCTAGGTCTAGCTATTCCGCTCGTTACTGCAATATCTACATCATTAGCCGCTAAAAATGGCCTACTTATACGTGAACGCATGGCACTCGAAGCTGCTCGCAACATAGATGTAGTATTGTTTGATAAAACAGGTACTCTCACAAAAGGTGAACAGGGTGTGGTAGATGTTGTCTCTACTGGTAAAAAAGATACGCTTATATCGCTTGCTGCTTCTGTAGAGAATGAATCAGAGCATCCTATCGCCAAGGCAATCGTGCAGTATGCAAAAGATCAAAAGCTCACAATCACTGAAGCTAAAAAGTTTTCGGCTATGTCTGGTCGAGGTGCAACGGCACAAATAAACGGTAAGACCGTACAAATTGGAGGCCCAAAATTACTTGAAGAACTAGGGTTGAAACCATCAGATACTATTCAAAAAGCCGCTCACTCGGCTCAGAATGAAGGCAAAACGACCGTATTCGTTATTCAGGATAAGACAGTGCTTGGTGCCATAATGTTAGCCGATGTTATTCGACCTGAATCAAAAGAAGCGGTTAGTTCATTACAAGCGAGAGGTATTAGGGTCGCAATGCTAACTGGTGATGCCAAGGGCGTCGCTGCATGGGTAGCGAAAGAGTTGGGCATTAAAGAATACTTTGCTGAAGTTCTGCCAGAAAATAAAGCTTCAGTGGTCAAAAAGCTGCAAGCTGATGGTAGCAAAGTAGCCATGGTTGGCGACGGAGTTAATGATGCGCCAGCACTCACGCAGGCTAATGTGGGTATTGCCATCGGTGCTGGCACTGATGTGGCAATAGAATCTGCAGGTATAGTACTAGCTAGTAGCGACCCACGTGGTGTCGCAAGTATTGTCACGCTCTCCAAGGCAACTTACAAGAAGATGGTTCAGAACCTAGCTTGGGCAACTGGCTACAACGCACTTGCCATTCCATTGGCTGCTGGCGTGACAGCTGGACTTGGTTTTGTGCTATCCCCAGCTATTGGTGCGGTGCTTATGTCGTTATCTACAATCGTCGTAGCGGCCAATGCCCAATTCCTACGTAATCTTAAGCTCAAGGTATAATAGGAATATGAAAACTTTATTTCAGAAAGTTACAGTATTGCTAACGCTCGTACTCGTTAGTGGCTTTGGGCTGGTCAATCATGTTGCAGCAATGCAAAGCACTATGCCCCAAATGAATGGAAGTATGGAACATAGCCAGTCAGCCAAAAGTTCTCCTGGTTGCATAACACTGTGCACAAACGTCGTTTTCAATAAAGATGATCTGCTGAATCCAGCATCAGAAGAAGACGATGAACCTATGGTACCGTTCTATTCTCAGAACCAAGACCAGCTGTTTAGTGAAGCACTCCTCAAGCAAAAGCTATACGCTGACGTTGTAAAACCACCACCCAAGATACCTATATATATTCTCTACGCGGTCTTCAGAGTTTAGAATTCGTTTTTACCTAAAAACGAGATTCTTAAATTTAACTCAGGAGAACCTATGAAGAAGAATAGTAACAAAAACAGCATCATTATCGTGGCGATTGTAGCAATCGTTGCTGTTGCTGGTATAACTACCTTTGCTATCAATAAAGACGGCGAAAAGATGGATGACAATATGATGAGTAAATCGTCTAACTCACGGTCAGCTAGTCTAGTCGATACTAGCTCTGCAGACTACAAAACCTATATGAGCTATACGGGCGAGGATTACGACAGGTACTTCATTGCTAATATGATTGCCCATCATCAAGGCGCAGTCGATATGGCAAATCTTGCACTCAAGAATGCTAAACATCAAGAAGTTAAGGACTTGGCGACCGCAATAGTTACAGCCCAGACCACTGAGATTAACAACATGACATCATGGCAAACAACCTGGGGCTATCCAGCAAGTAGTGGTGAAATGATGATGGATCATAGTTCGATGGGTATGATGGACTCGAACGCTGGAATGATGAACGAACTTGGCGACAAGACTGGCGATGCTTTTGATAGAGCATTCCTAGAGCAAATGATTATGCACCACCAATCCGCCATCAATATGTCAGCTCCAGGTAAAACAAATGCACAACACCAAGAAGTCAAAGACTTAACGCTTGCCATCATCGCTGCTCAAACCAAAGAGATACAGCAAATGAAACAGTGGCAGAAAGACTGGGGCTATAGCTCTTAAGTAAAACTATGAGTAATAAAATATTTTATGGATTCGTTGCCCTACTTGTCTTGGGAGCAGTAGGTTTTGTGGTAGTCAAGAATCGGAGCAAGCCCGAAGTCCCTCGTCCTGGAGTAGAGCAAGTTGATCAAGGACGCAAACATGTCGCCTCAAAGCAGTATGGTGAGGGTGAACCGCCGACATCAGGTGATCACTCCAGCCCTATAGCATGGCAGGTGTACCAGCAGGAAGTTTCTGATGATGCAGTGATTCACAATATGGAACATGGTGGAGTCTATATTTCCTATAGTCCCAGTTTACCAGCAGATCAGGTTGCTAAGATTAATGCGTTATTTGGTGCACCGTTCTCACGTAAAGGGTTCAGCCCTACCAAGGCCGTTGTTGCCCCACGTACAGCAAACGACGCACCTATCATAATGTCATCCTGGAATCGCAATGAGAAACTTAAAACTTTCGATGAAGAAAAGCTGGTTCAGTACTACCTTAAAAACATTGGTAAAAGTCCTGAACCAACTGCGAGTTAGAAAGAACTATGCATTTGACATGCGTACAATAAATTTCTCAACTTAGTACGCTAATAGTATTGTTGAAGTTGACCTGGAAGACTGCATTACTCATCAAAATCACGAAAGACATTAGCCGTTTTTTGTAGTTAGATTATTGTAAATTTACTTTTACTCCTCCCGAGAACGAGCTGTCATGTAATTCGGCGGTTATTGGTGTTTTGTCCTTTGGTAGGTCGAAGACTAGGACGCCTGTCACACTATTGCCTGGGTTGATCTGATTGAGGAAGGTACTACCCTCTGGGTTGGCATACAGTGATGCAGTACCATCAGCAGAGAATTTAGCGTTTGCTGCATCGTACAGATATTGGCTAGAGCTGTCGAAGGTTTGGGCTTCGTTACCTATGTTCTTAACCGTTACATTTACGAGGCAGAACTGTCCTTGTGCTTGCTTTGTTAGGTATTGATTCGTTCCGACTGATGCTTTGCCGCATTCCATACTTGCTACAGTGAACTCGAACTTGCCATCTCGTGCAACTTCACCGATTTTAGCCATAGCTGGCTTATTGTCAGCAGTTGCGGCCTTTTTAGTATCACCGCTCGTACTCGTATTTGTTTTGCTACCGCCACCTGCCGCACTGGCAATTATGCCTATAACAATGAATGCACCTATTACAGTTAATATTTTGTGTCGCTTAAACCAGTTTCCGGTTTTATCTTTTGACATTTGACAGCCCTCCTTAGGCCTAAATTAGTTATCGGAGGCTGCCATTAAATAAAAGTGACAGCCACGCTGGACTGTCTAGGAACCAAGTAAGCGCTTTCGCGCCGACTCTTTTTTACGTAGCTGCCACTTTTATGGCACGAGCTACGTAATTAGATTACGTGTTGACGCTTACTTGAATCCTAGACTTTTATATTGTACCGCTAACTAAGGCGTAAATGCTAGAGGTGGAGCATATTTTTAACCCCTACGAACGTTTCTTGTGTTCGTCTAGATATTTAATTGCCCAATACTCAACCGTGCGACCGTCGCGTACGTTGCCAATAGCAAAAGATATTTCCCAGCGTACGTTTATCTGAATGTAGTTAAGACCCATTGAGATTGCATCAGCTAAGTCATCATATTTTTCAACTCCAAAACCTACTAACTGCTGCACTATAGGCGCAATTTTTCGATCATTCGGGAAGTACACTTTACCCATTTGGAATAGGGCGCTAGACAACTGCAGACGAGCACGTTTGTCTGTATGTACGCGTATACCTTTGGCATTTAGGTGTCGATCTTTAAGCTGTTCTGTCACGGCTGCCTGGTACTGCACTTGTTCCACGAGTACCATCGGCTTCTCGCGGCTGCCTTCAGCTAAACTCTGGTACATGCTAGTTATACGGTCTAGTGTATCGAGATGTGTAAGCTTATCATTCACATACTTTACGTCGATGTAGTAGCGCCTGTTTTCTGGTTTATGCCCGTACAGGTGAATGATTACTGCCGCTGTCTTGTCGGCAGTAGCAGCTTGAGAAATAGCCAGGTCTACAGAAATAAACGAATTAATATATTCGTTTTCGCTAGTGCGAGCTGGTAGCTCGTCGTAGTACTGCACCCATCTCGCATCAATTACTTGATCTTCGTCAGGAATAATACGGAGCATATACTCACGCTCCCACGATATTTTGTTGCCAATTGACCTACGAAGCTTGTTAAGTGACGCCATGTCAGGATACTTACCAGTCCAAAGGCTTTTATTACCTTTGGCTATAGGCCAGGCATAAAATTCGCCGTCAATTTCATCGCCGTCAATCCGTTCCTTTAATCGCATCAGTAACGAGTCTTCGTGTAGAAGGTTGCCAACGGCGATTCGCTTGGTATTTGTGTCACCAGCGGGAATTATCTCACTAGTGTACCAATCAAAGGTCTTGTTACGGCCTTCACGAGTTTTAACTGAAGCCATGTCTTCAACATCGTCAGCAATAATCAGGTCAGGTCGGTAGCGACCGTGACGGATACCACGAACACTTTGCTCAGTAGAAATAGCTGTGATACGGGCATTAAACTTTGGTATATATAGTGAAGTTGAGCCCCATTCTTCTCTCTGTTCAACAAACGGGCCCATATCATTTTTGAGTAGTTCGTTACTTTCTAGTTCACGTTTAATATTAGTGAGGTGAACCCTAGCTTGGTACTGTGTTTGACTGGCAATAAGCACGAACTTCTTTTGTTGCTTACCAAGAACTGCCCATATTGGATAGGACATGGTCATGATTGTAGATTTGCCTGAACCACGAAAAGCGACCACAACTGACAGTGGGTTTTCTTCGTCCTCGGTAATTGCAAACAGTGACTTATGTAGCTCCGCTGTTTGGTGTGTTAAGTATGCTGCAAAGTAGGTTGAGAAGAACCATTCATGACTCTCGGACGTTACCGCTACTCTTAGTTTTCTATCTACAAATAGTTTGCTCTGTAATTCGTCATTATTCATCTTGTATCTCCTTATTATTTTCTGTTGTTAATCCTGCTAATTTGAGTGCTTGGGATACCAAATCTGCCTGTTCTGGTGTTAGCTCTTGCTGGACTGATTCAATCTTGGCGTCAATTTCAACTCGAGTGCGGTAGCTACGATGGTGGTGCTTGAGCCAGAACATTACAGCAGTCATGTTCTGATCTTTAATGGCACTAATTAGCTGGGACTCGGCTAAGTCATTGACCACACTGGCACTTAGCTCTATAGCTTCGTCGCAAGCTTCAGCAAAGGATTCATCGTCTTTTCGCCAACGGTAGTAGGTGCTACGGGGCACATTGGTTTGGTTGCATGCCGCCTCTACAATCGGTGTTTTTACTAAACGCAGGAGTAACTGCTTCTTGTCGGTTGTTTGATTTCGACTCATGACAATTTCTCCCGTTTTAACCCTGTCAGTTGCTCCCAGCGATTCACAATGATTTCACAGTATTCGGGGTCAAGTTCTACGACAAAACATGTTCGACTAGTCTGTTCAGCAGCCATCAGGGTACTACCGCTACCAGCGAAGCCGTCAAATATCACGTCATCAACCTTTGAGCTATTCAGGATAAGTCGGCGAAGTAACCCGACAGGTTTCATGGTGGGGTGTAGTTTGCTTTTGTTCGGCCTTGGGTAGACCAGAATACTTTTATCCTTACTCTTACTAAAAGCATGCGTACCGTACCAGCCGTATAGAATCAGCTCGTGCTGAGGTAAGTAGTCTAGACGGCCAATCACGGCGTGAGTTTTTGCCCATATGAGCAGCTGGGCAAATTTACCGCCGGTGGCTTTCAGGGCGGCAACGGTTGGCAGTAGCATTTTGTCTGAGTTGAAGACGTAGACGGTGTTTTTACGTGTGAGGTACGGCTTAATGGCTTCCAGCCATGCACCTGTGAACGCTTCATAGCCAGCTTCATCTTTGATGTCGTCATTGACGATTACTTTATCCGTTGCCAATTTAGCGATGCCGCGCTTACTTTCAACGTACGATACGCCGTAGGGCGGGTCACAGAGGATCATGGCAATTTTGTCGTCACCAATCAGTTGTTTTACAAGTTCTGTGTCATTGGAACTGCCACAGGCCAAGCGGTGCCGCCCCAGCTGGTAAATTTCTCCCGATTTCATAGCTTTACCGCCTTTTCGCCAGTCATAGCTTCCCAGCGGTCAATAATGACCTGACAGAAAATTGGTTCAATCTCACTGAGCAGTGCAACACGCTTCATTTGCTCACAGGCAATCAGGGTTGAGCCTGAGCCACCAAACACATCCAGTACTACATCACCGACTTTCGTACAACGCTTCAACGGCTTTTCATGGAGTGTGACTGGTTTTTGAGTCGGGTGTTGGTAATCTTGTCCAGCTTCACGCTTGGCAAGCCAAATGTCAAAGAGGTCAACGATGTCATCAATACTGCGATTTCCCGAAGCTACATCTTTATTGAGTATCTCTGTCAGGTTTCTACTACCGTCAGACAGGAGTGGGGTACCTCTAGTGGCGTAGACACAGGGTTCGTAGGCCTTGTTGAATGCTACCTGTGGCACCACGTTAAAACCGTTTTTGATCCACAGGCAGACCCGTCTATTCTTCAGGCCATTCTTCGACATTAAAGCTTGAAGTAGCCCTATGTATGTTTGGTCACAGTACATAAAGACATGGGCGTTCTCTTCAAGTAGAGGTAGTGAAGCCGACAATATATCGCTCAGGAATAAGCTATACTCTGATTCACTTTTGGTGTCGTTGGTCTTACCGCCGTAGCCAGCTTTCAGTCCAACACCTTTGTCGTAATCCAGTCCAATATTGTAGACAGGGTCACTGTAAAATATCGTTGGCTTAGAGTTGCTAACCAGTCGCTTTATAACGTCTGGATAAGTAGAATCGCCGCAAATTAGACGGTGTTTACCGAGCTGAAACAGGTCGCCTAGTCTAATATCTGTAGCGGATGCTTGTTTAACGGCTTTTTCTTGGTCAAAATCGTCATCATCTGTTTCTAAGGCTTCATTCCAGATATCGCCAAGGTCAGAGTCGTCAAATCCAACGTCGAGCAACTCTGCGATGTCGAAGTTTTTAAGAAGTTCTAGATCAAATTCTCCAGTATTACGGTTCAAACGTAGGTTTAATGCTCGTTCGTGCTTTTCATCAAGGTCTATAAAAACTACTGGTACCTCTGTATATCCAAGGTGTAGAGCTGCTTTTAGTCTCTGGTGACCCCCTATGAGGTTCCCGTATCTCTTTGGATTTGAGTTAATTACCAATGGCTCTACAAACGAATACTGACGAAGGCTCTCGACCAGCTGGGCAAAATCTTCGTTTGAAATCTTTCTGGGATTATAGGGCGAGGGTTTAATCTCCGTTACATTAATCTGTTGAACTACTAATCTATCTGGCATGCTGTGCTCCTTTAGTTAATAAGCACAGCTTAACTCCTTGTTGAGCCTCAATAAACGGAAGGGTTTTGACCCCAATTAGGCCTATATTTGACCTTGTTCAATCTGTTTTTATTGCAACGTTTTAATATCTATTAGGACATAACCATTACTTTTTGTGCGATGCTCAATGATTATTTCGAGACCATTGTCTTTGAAGCGGTTTTTAAGGTTACGTAGGATGTAGCCTATTTCGTAGATGACGTCTTTCTTAAAAACTGTCAGCAGCTTACTATCTGAAACGAAATGCCCCTCCGCTTCAATAAACATTTTGAGCAATCGGCCGTGCTGCGTATCCAGCGACAGAGCTTTAAGAGTTTTGCGTTTGTATTTAACGCTACTACTGGAGTCGAGAAAGTACAAGCTAAACTTCGATTTGGATGGCTTGGGGTGTGGAATAACTTCGGTGGAGGGCGCTTTTGCTTCAACGACTGGTTCATTAGCCAAAACATCTGAACCACCGACCAGTTCAATGGCTCTCTTTGTATCCGTTTTCGGTAAGTGTGGGAGATAAAGAGTGCTAGAAGGTAAAGTAATCTTTGGCATGTTGATTAGCATGTCACTGAACATATTCTGGTGTGATTTCACTATCTCATTTGCAAGCTGAGTAATAGTACGGCTCATGCTTAGTGCTGGGCTATCTACAATCATGGCTATACTTCTTTGTAGGTCAGCCATTACTCCCAAGAAAGGGTCTGGATCTGATGCTGAGGGCGTAGTGGTTGTTGAGTTCATAATAATTATTATAGCGATGATAGGTTGTCTAATCTTCGAACAAATCCTCCTCGTCTACTGTGTCCCTCTTTATATTATCCACTGCTATGCGGTGTAATGACTTATAGAACTTGTAGGCGGGTGAAGTAGTTGGTAGCTTTTTCATCATTTCGTTTGATTTTTCCCTCATATAAATATCTTCCCGAAATGGCTGGCCGGGCGTACCCGTGCGACTACCCTGGATTGCTGCACCATGTAATGATGAGCTGACGTGTTTATAACACTCATCGCCGTGCTTTTGTGCTCGTTCGAGTAGACCAATAACGAGTGTCGTGTTTTCCCAGAGAAATGACGATGGAAACTCGCTTAAAAGATTGGCTGCGGTTTGGACTTGTTGAGCCTTGGGCGACAGAATCCATTCATTGATAACACTTAGCGTTGCATCATCATACCCAGCCGATACGGCCTTAAATATTTCGGGGCCGTAATGATGACGATGCCAATTGTTGGGGTCATCATTTGTCCAATTCCGCACCTGTTGCAAAATCCGTTCGTATGACGACGTTTCACTAAACCTTAACCCCGTACCGCGTTCCCAGCCTAAAGGCACGGGGTAGTAACCAAAGCTTTCTTCGTCTTGATTTCGTTTGCTTTCAACACGAGCAAATAGTAGCTGCACGACTCTCTCTGGCTGGTAGTAAGAAAGCTCTCCTACAAATTGGGATATGTCGTGGTCGTCTAACGAATCAATCTGCAGCAACTGATCATGAATATGGTCAAGCTGATAGGGGATAAGTTCCTCGACCTTAAATATTCCATGGTCTTTATCGAATTCGCCAAGTACTTCACCAGCCAGATGCTTATCATCGGAGAATTGCATACTCATGAGTAAATCTAGCGCCCGTTGCTTCTGATCATCCGCAAATCGTTTGACGACTCGAACGATATTCTGACGGACAATCTTATCGTCTGATGCCATTAGTGACTGCACCAAGGGCATTTCAATTTCCCGCATCGGCAAGCTATTCATGCCCCAACCAATGGAGTGAGCTAAACGACGCTTGATGGGTGTGTCGCCAGTTCTCAGAGCTTGCGCTGCTAGTGCAACAGACTTCTCATAATTCAAGTTGGCTAGAGCATTTACAACCACTCCTATGGTTACGGCTAGCGGTGAATCTGGCTTACTGACGATATGTTGGCCGAGTAAGTCAGCAAAAGCCTCCGATTCACTAACAAGCGTATAGATAAACGGTCCTGAATCTCCGCCACTTGGTGTTTGCAAGGCATCTAGCGTGGTGACACGTTCTTCCAGCTTCGCAATTAATGCGCTGAGATCATCCGCGTATTCCTGAATCAACTGCTTTGCGAATTTTTTGCGCCATTCGATAAAAGTAGCTTCGTCACGCTGAAAATCAGTCGCCGATCGTTCAAATGTCCATCCCCAACCATCGGCTAAAGCTCGTCCTAGTTGATGGTCGGTAGTTTTTGGTATGGCTTTGAGCACCGCCAGCGCAGCTGGCTTGGTTGCTGTCGTACTAAACGTTGCATGCCAATTAACTGCACGACGAGCCTCAACAACTATGAATGGGTCAAGCCCTGGCATGGCTACCAACTTCTTGAGCCTCACTAGGATAGCAATTTGGCCTGGCTCCCAGTTAGCCTTGTCCTCAGAGGATACATCAGTGCCGAAGGGGCCACGCAGAGCTTCTTCGATAGTCTTCATTCCTCTAACGGCCTCTGGCAATGAGCTAGTTTGCGCGACCGTAAAGGCTGAGTCAATAACACCATTTCGGATACCTTTCACTACGTCTGCTCGCACCTTAAACGGTTTCATAGTGAGCTGTATGCCTTTAAACTCGGTCTGATGACCTTCCGTCGCAAGTGCTTGATCTAGAATATCGAAGGGAGAGAAGTTCTCGTTGTAATCATCTTTCAACCACCCGCTCACGTGGTTAATGGTCGTCTCGATATATTCAATTGGCTTGCCGGGTTGAATTGATGCTATGTCTTGCAAAATGCGTATGGGGTGATCGGGATGCTGGCCGGGTTGTCGACTATCGTCTCGTGCTAGTTTTTTCAGAAGATTTAGAGCCTCAATTAAATAGTCACCGTTGTAGGCGACATACTTGAGTAGCGGGGATACTTCGGCAAGCACTGAACCGTATGAAGGCTTAGTATTGAACCAGTAATCATAATCGGTCTTTTTAACTCGGTCAGTTGGATTATCCATCGCTAGGCGAGCAAATGTAATGGCTTGCGCTGGCTGATAGTACGCTACTTTTTCAAGCGCCTTGAGCATTGTCTGCCTTTCTCCGATGTCGGCAGCTAGAAACTGCTTCTCTAGATCTTTCCAGATTGTTGCTAGAAGAGCTGCCTGAGTACCGTCAGACGACAAACGCCAGTCTAGCTGGCTCAAGTTTACGAGCAGGTTGGTAGCCAAGTCATTGCGGATGACCTTAAAGACACGGTCAACGTACGTAGTAGGCTGTTTACTATTATCATCGAACGCTGCATCAGCTCGAATGAAGTCTGCCAGCAAGTCGGGCGCTATACGAAGACGATTCTTACGTCGGAGCAATACTCCTGCATCCTCAAGTGCCCGCATATCACGTACCACTTTATCAAATGGGCGGCCTAGAATACTCTTTGTCGCTTCCTCAAAAATTGGGTCGGATGTATCAACAGGCTGAACAACAGCAATAAGATCTAGTAGGTCTTTTACCGCTTCAGCGTTCTTCAACCCGCCAATTTGACCTGTAACAATATCACGGAAACTGCGAAGTAAGTGGGTTCGGAATGTATCAGAGTTGGCAAGTATGTCTGGCTGGATTTCACCATCTGCAACTAGACGAGCTCCGATCACTGTAGCAAGTGGGCAGTCTAGAGTTATTTCAGCGATACGATGCGCGTACTGCTCATCACCACGATTACCCTTGAGTATCTCCGCAGCAAGATTTTCGGCATCTTCCATCTGCATATTACCCAGGCTCACACCATCTTCATGCTTGTAGCCAATTCCAGATTGAGCGAGTTGATCCTCTAACATTGTTACGCCGTATGGTCGGGTGCTAATTAGGAGTTTCAGGTACGGTCTGGTAACTGCTATGCCAGAGAGTAAGGCTTGTAAGTCTCCGTACTCATGAGCATCATCAATAACCAGCAGCCCTTTTTGTGGAAGTTGTTCCAAGTCTGCTGGTGTTGGTTCCGACCGCTGAGTCATGAATAGTATCTTGGTCTCTTTTTCCAAACTTGCTGCAAGTTCCTTTAATAGACGGCTCTTGCCAACACCACCCCGTCCTATCAGAGTTATCGCCCGTTCGTCACTTTGCTGGGCAAAACTAACAAGGCTCTCCAGCTCCTTTTTGCGTCCAAAGAAATTCCATCCATGACTAAAAACACGGAGCCGGTCACTCAGTGGCTGAAAGTATTTGCTGGCACTCAACCACGGGCTTGGTGCCTCAATACCTAAAAAATGTTTACGCCAATCTGGAAAGTAGGTGTCGACAAGGTCAATGGCGTCTTGTTTGGGCAAATACCGAACTTTAGCTGAAATATCCTCGGCATCCCACAGCGACCAGTCGTCAAACTCATCAATGGCGTCACGGGCACCAGGAGAGGCTGGGCGACTCAACAGCAAGAAGTGATGCTCAGCGACCATCGTGGTATCCTTGACCACCTTTCTAACATCCTCTGGGCCAAACTGCATATGACGCTTACATTGGTAGTCGGTCTTTTTGCCAGCTTCCTTGGCATATAGGTCAATGCCGTATTGCTTGTGGCCTTGGCGACCGTAGCGATGTACATCGGCTTGGGGATGTAGTTTCTGAACAAGATCCTTGCAGAACAGCTCAAAGTTTTCTGGCGATAGCTTGTCGAGAGGCAGGAATGGTATTTGTGGTCGTACTGGTTTTTCTAGCTGGTAGCCAGCTAATACCAGCCAGTCTTCAACTTCGGCCTCAAACAGTTGGGCAAGTTGATGCACCATATCTTCACGAGGACGTGATGCGCCATTTTCCCAACGGCTAACTGTCTGCTGCTTGGTACCCGTTGCTTTCGCCATAGCAAGTTGATCCCAGCCACGCTTTTCGCGTTCAATTTTGAGGAGGTTACCGAAGTTTTCGTAAGTCATACTCTATATTATACACATCTAATGTGTGCAAGTAAATAATCATCCCTCCAGTGATCGCTCTATATCTCTAAAGCCACTCCGAGCCATTATGTGTAGGTAAACATAATGGGAGGAACAAGCATGAAAGTAGCCATCTACTTACGAGTCTCAACGCTCGATCAAGCAACAAAAGGTAATACGAATCGGGACGGATTTTCCATTCCAGCGCAACGGGAAGCCTGTCGACGCAAGGCCAAAGACCTTGGAGCAACCGCCATAAAGGAGTACACCGATCGTGGTGAGTCAGCCCGCTCAGCTGCTCGACCAGAGCTACAGCGACTGCTGAGCGATCTATGTGATAAAAAAGGTATCAAATATGTAATCGTCCATAAGGTTGATCGCTTAGCCCGTAATTTACACGATGATGTGACTATTGGTCTAGCTATTCAGAAAGGCGGTGCACAGTTAGTCTCGGTTACTGAGAACATAGATGAAACACCATCCGGCAGACTGCTTCACGGCATCATGGCCACAATTGCAGAATTCTATAGCCGTAACTTGGCAGCCGAAGCCCTAAAAGGAGCAACCGAAAAAGCCAAGCAAGGTGGGACACCATTTCAGGCTCCAATTGGTTATGCTAACGTGACCGAACGAGTCAATCGTCGCGAAATACATACCGTTGATCTCGATCAAGTTCGAGCACCGCTAGTTCGCTGGGCTTTCGAGCGATATGCCACAGGAGATTACGGTCAGCGGCGACTCTGCCGAGAACTAGCACAACGAGGATTACGAAGTCGAATTCGTGTTCATTCAACAGTTGGGCCACTTAGCCTTGGTGGACTCAATAAAATGCTGACCAATCGTTACTATTTGGGCTATGTTAAATACTGTGGCGTGGAATACAAAGGTACTCATCAGCCTTTGGTAACGCCAGCCGTGTTTGCAGCCGTGCAGGCCGTACGTGCTGACCATTCGATTCGAGAAGATAAACATCGCCATCACTTCCACTACCTGTCGAGGCTGTTGCTGTGCGGTCGCTGTCACCGACATCTTTGCTATTCAGTATCCAAACATAAATACGGTTACTACTTTTGTATGAACCGGAAGGATGGTAAGTGCGACCAATCGTATATACCGGTAGGCGACATCGAGCAAGCTATAGTCAAACTACTTAAAGGCTTGAAGTTCTCCGCAAGTGATCGACAAGAGCTTTCTTCAGAGATTAGTAAAGAGCTAGCCAGTGAGCAACGTTATGCTGAAATTGATGTCAAACAGCAGACACAGCGGCTGAATCGCTTGCTGGCGGAGCAGGAAAACTTACTACAAGCCTATTACGAGAAGGTCATTGAGTCGGGCCTGCTCAAAAGTGAGCAGAAACGGATCAGCAAGGATATTAAACAAGCCGAAGCGGTGATACATGAAGCCGAACTGCGTTTGGCGACTCTCAATAATCGTAAGGAGCGAGCGTTAACCCTTGCTGGGAGCTTGGATATTAGCAAAGCCTATATAAAAGCTAGGCCTGCTATAAAGCGACATTTCTGCCAAGCACTATTCAGTAAAGCGGCGATTGACGACCAAGTTACCATGCATATGCAGGTATTTCGAGCACCTCGGGATCACAATGTCAGCGTTACAAGCGTACGCTGGCATGAACCAGTCAATATTCGACATCTTACAGAGGCAATACTAGCTTTATCGCTTGAGCGAGGCAAATAGACGTCCAGTTCGATTAATGTGCTATCTACAACATATTCCCTGAGTGTAGGCAAGTTTTGTCCATCGAAACACCACCCCTGATGCCTCTGTTAAAATGAGACACGGCTGCATATGGTCTGCCGTGTCTCATTTGTCTCACTTTACCCTTAAAACTCCTAAAATGTGAGACACTAGTAGAGTTCCAGACCCGTGTGTTCCGCCAGGCTTAATCATAAAGGGATGATCAATGGCAGCTAAAGCCGAAATCTTACAACACTTTGAAGAAATTGATCCGCGATTGGCTGATGCCTTACGCACGCGACGATTTAAGCTTCTCAAGCCCACAACTGATCTAGCGCGTGAGTTGGTGGACTGCGTCATATCGCAGCAGCTATCTGGTAAAGCTGCAGATACGCTCATTGGCCGCTTTCATGGCGCGGTAGGCACAGCCAAAAAATTTGAACCGGCGAAAGTCTTACGTGCTGGAGAGGCAACCATTCGCTCGGCCGGTATTTCTGGTGCTAAAACGAACACTGTGTTAGAAATCTCACACAAGCTTCATGTCGGTACGCTTAACCTAAATAGCTTACAACAGGCAACTGACGAGACGGTATATGATACGCTAACTGCTATTAAAGGCATCGGGCCTTGGACTGCTGAGATGTGGCTTATTTTTTCGCTTGGACGAGAAGATATATTCTCACTTGGAGATCTTGGACTGCGCAAAACTGCCAGCATGCTCTATTTCAAGGGTCGCGATGCTTCACCCGATCAGCTTGAGCGACTTAGCCGACGCTGGAAGCCTTACCGGAGCTATGCCAGCTTAGCACTCTGGCAGGTACTCGATAATCGCTAAGCTTGCCAGAAGGGTATAATAGACCAATGGAAACTCCAAAGAAATCAACGAAGCGGCCAATAGCCTTAATCACCGGGGGCTCAAGTGGCATTGGCCTCGAGCTTGCAAAGCTCTGTGCTCAGAATGGGTATGCGCTTGTGCTTGTTGCGCGTGATAAAGATAGATTGAGACGAATGGGTCAAGCTCTCCAGAAAACTTATGGTGTGCCAGTCAAGACTATTGTACGAGATCTTAGCCTCGATAGCGCTTCAGCGGGAGTATACACTGAGCTCAAGCGTGCTCATATCGTGCCTGATGTACTTATCAATAATGCTGGCTTTGGTGACTGGGGTGAGTTTGTGAAATCCGACCCCGCTAAAACGTTAGCCATGATGAAAACAAATATGGTTGCAGTTACGGCGCTGACACGATTGATATTACCGGATATGTCGAGACGCGCTCATGGCCATGGAAAGGGTAGAATCTTGAACGTAGCTTCGATTGCTGCTTTTTTTCCAGGTCCTTTGATGAGCGTTTACTATGCGACAAAATCATATGTACTTAGCTGGTCTGAAGCGCTTAGTGAAGAGCTTCGGGGTAGCGAGATTACCGTATCCGTACTCTGTCCGGCACCAACGGATACTCGATTTGCCGCCGCTGCACAAACGAACCGCTCGGCGTTATTCAAGGGCAAGCTATTGGAAGCAAAAGATGTGGCAGAAGATGGCTATGCTGGAATGCAACGGGGTAAATCAGTAATCATCCCTGGCATGCGGAATAAAGCAGCTATTTTCGTACAACGATTTTTACCACGCAAGGCTGTGGTGCGGTATGTTGCTCGAGCTCAGCGCAGACTTTATTAAGTCTATTAAATTAAAGCTATACTAAGTAAAGTAGTTACCAAAAGTATAGTGGTAAATATCTTAATATGGTAGCATACCTCTATGCCACCAGATTCACCCACAAACTTCGATGACTGCGGACTGGCCCAAACCTTAAAGGTAATAGGCAGCAAATGGACACTCGCAATTATTTATGAATTAGGTCCAGAGGCAAAGCGTTTTAATAATCTACAAAAGCGTCTCAATGTTAGTCCGCGGACTCTTTCTGCCCGTCTGCAGCAATTAGAAAAAAATGGTGTGATTGAGCGCACTGTTCTCACTAAAATGCCCCTTCAAGTAGAATACAGTCTGACTGACAAAGGCCGTAGCTTAGACAAAATCGTCAAGAGCATGGGGGAGTGGGGAGAAAAGACTCAGACTAGCCTCCAAAAAGATATCGCACGAAGTGAGTAATAAATTCTTACAAAAAAGATCAAAGCCCGTAATAATTGCACACCGTGGGGATAATAGAAATGCACCGGAAAACACGATCTCAGCCTTTGATTTAGCACGCCAGTATGGGGCCGATGCGATTGAATTCGATGTCCAGCTAAGCCGTGATCAGCTGCTTGTGGTGATGCATGATCGTTCCCTGAATCGCACGACGAATGGCCGTGGACTTGTTCGACGTCGAACACTCCAACAGATACAAAAGCTCAAGATTGAACAAACCGAGCACGTGCCAACCCTTGAAGAGGTGTTCAAAAAGTTTGCAACAAATAGCCTCATGGTAATTGAGACAAAAAATTATACAACGCCATGGGACGGGCTTGAGAATGTAGTAGCCGCCGAAGTAGCTAAGAAAGGACTTACTGAGCAGATAATGTTCGGTAGTTTTATACCGTGGGCTGGTGCCAAGCTCAAAAAAACATTACCAGACGCTACATTTTGCTGGTTTTGTTTTGGCAATGCCACCTGGCTTGCGTGGCCGTGGCGTCGCAGCATTGATGTTTACGGACTTCATATTAGTCTTGGGGTTACGGCTACACTCGAGCGATTGATAAAGAAAAAATACTCAGTTAACAGCTGGATAATCAATGATGCAAGCGATATTACACACCTCGCAAAACTCGGAGTTACTATGATCACTACTGACGACACCAAACTGGCTATAGCCACACTAAAAAATAACTAGCAGCCTTCTTCACCAAGATAGTGTTGCAGTTTTTGCTCATCAATCACCACATGACTGCGATCATAACGTAAGACCCCGGCACGTTTCATTTTCTGTAATTCTAGATTAACGGTTTCACGCGTCAAACCTGTGAAGCCTGCTAATGCTTGCTGGGGAAGGGGAGGGTGCTTGATGGTCCAGGTGGTGCCTTGGTGCTCTCCAAAGCGGCGCATCAAAAACTGCAGCGTGTAGCCGAGCTTCAGAGCAGCCTTGGCTTGTACTAAGCTGTTCACCCGGCCACTGAGGTCCATATAGCGCGTAATAAAATAATCAAACATCGGCTCGATTGCTTCTGGGTTTTCTTGTAAAAAGCGCTGATGCTGATCTCGAGGGATTAAACAAATCTGACAGTCAGTATAAGCTTCGTAATAATAAGGACTTGACTCATTCTTAAAGAAGGCCCACCCAATAGGGAAGAATTCGTTTTCGCGGTCAAATGTGATGAGCTTCTCATTGCCGCCATTGTCGATCGAATAAACTTTGACATAGCCTTCTACGATGAAGTGAATATTGAGCGGTTGATCATCGCCAAATAAGATAATTTCGCCGCGCCGATAGGTCTTAGTCGGAAAGCTATGCAAAAAATCTGTTAACTTTCCGGTTGTCTGAGCAGCCAGGTCCATATCCCTATACTCTGTTGCACACCTGGGAAAGTCAAGCACAGGCAGTTTACTTTGTCGGCTGATTTGTGTCCTTTGTGTGAAGATCGAGGGCAGCTGAATTGATGCAGAAACGCTGTCCAGTGGTCTCTCGAGGCCCGTCATTGAAGAGGTGTCCCAGGTGGGCACCACAATTACTGCATACTACCTCGGTACGCTGGGCGCCATGACTATTGTCGGGTTGCTCTTTCGTTGCTCCAGGAATTGCTTGGTCGAAGCTAGGCCAGCCGGTACCAGAGTCAAACTTTGTGCCAGCTTCAAACAACTTATGCCCGCAGACAACGCAATGATAACTGCCATCAGCATGCTCATCCCAGTACTTACCGGAGAAGGGTGCTTCAGTGCCTTGCTCTTGAGTAACATGATAGCTCATTGGGTCAAGTTTTTGCTTGAGTTCTTGTGGATCCGGCTTTTTCATAACTTCATATTAACATGGGCCAATTTGTTGGTAAAAATAATTAGAGCAATGTATCATATAAGCATATGCGCTATACCTGAAAGCGCCGGTGATTTTAGTGGTGAGTAATAAATATAATAAATGATCAGAGTTTTTAGTGAGGGTTCAATAAGTGTCTAGACTCCCTATCCCTGGACAGGATGACAATACTTGGGGTGATATACTCAATGACTTCTTGAGTGTTGCTCATAATCCTGACGGTACTCTCAAGAATGTAGTCCATGCCACCGGAGACGAAAACATCGGTGGTATCA
>JBBSBN010000003.1:0-23238 GCA_038251205.1 Candidatus Saccharimonadia bacterium
ATTCTTACTCCATGCGAGCTCGCGGCTAATCTATGGCGGGGTGCAACACAATCAGCCAAGTCGATTCTTGGTTGATATCCCGGGCGAACTGACCCAAACTCGGCTTGGGTTCGGGGGTGGGCAATTTGGATTGCCATCAATTGGTAATGTATCTGCTCCTCGAGATACTACAGAGTTGAGCCAGGATGTGCCCGATGTAGTTGAGCTTAGTGTGGGTGATCAGGTTAGCCATGAAGTATTTGGTCGAGGTATCGTAACGCGTGTTGACGGCGATGAAGCGGAGATTGCTTTTGCTAACATTGGCCAAAAACGTCTCAACCTTCAATTTGCCCCCTTAACGAAGCATAGTTAAAACCACGAGCGGATTGACCGGGCCCATCAATATCAGATAGAATAGATATCAACACAGACATAAAAGTCAGCAAAACAAAAGCTTCTGGCAGCTAAAAACAGCTAATTCAAGAGGCTTATTATTTTACCAACAAACACACCTGGGCGAGGCGGCACACGTCACGCCTTTGTGCTTGTAAAAAATACATTATTAACCTACCTTAAGCCACGCACGATTGCGGTTTTGGGGGGTATTTTAGTATTCGCACTGCTTGTCAATCAATACGCCAACAGCGGACTTAGTATTGGCCTAGCCACAGCTCGCGCAGGCCACGGTAACCTTGTGAGCGTGTATGTTGACGGCGAAAAACATATTGTCTCGACAAAAGCTAGTACCGTCGCTACTGCATTGCGAGATTTTAATGTGACGTTACAGAAGGGCGATGTAGTAGAGCCAGGTTTGAATTCACCGATTGATCAGCAAAGCTACAATATTAATATTTATCGAGCTGTCCCTACCCTAATAGTAGATAATGGGAAATCCAGTCAGATCATGACAGGCTATCAAAGCCCACGACAGATTGCCTCTGCAGCAGGACTTACAATTTTCCCAGAAGATCATATCTCTCTGCAGAAAATTACTGATTTTGCGAATGATGATCTGGTGGGGAATAAAGTAATCATTACGCGAGCAAAACCAGTGCAAATTGTGCTGGGTGGCCAAACCTACAATTTTCGGACCCAAGCTCGAACCGTAAAAGCATTGCTTGATGAACACAAAATTGAAGTTGCACCGGAAGATACGCTAAGCATACCGCTTGCCGAACGAATTGATCCCGGCTTGCGACTTGTAATAAATAAAATCAGCCAAGATATTGTAGCGGTCAATCAGCCCATTGCGTCTGATGTTCAAATTACCTATGACGACAATCTGCCACTTGGCACCGAGCAGATCAAGCAGCTCGGAAGCGAAGGACTGCAGCAGCTGACGTACTTAGTGAAGTACAAAGACAAAGTCGAAACGGCCCGAAGCTTACTGGCCAGCAAAGTGTTAAAACCGATGAAAACAAAGATTGTGGTTCGTGGGCGCCATGTGGCAAATGATGTCTGGGCTCGGCTGCGCCAGTGCGAAGCTGGAGGTGACTATACCCGGAACTCAGGCAATGGTTATTATGGAGCGTACCAATTCCTCGTTAGTACTTGGCAGGCCAATGGTGGAACTGGCCGACCAGACCAAGCCAGTCCCGCTGAGCAAGACCGAATCGCGCAGCTCTTACAATCACGACGTGGCTGGTCACCATGGCCTGTCTGCTCGGTTAAGCTGGGCTTGCGCTAGTGGATCTTAGTGCGCCCAAGCACCTTCGCTCGACGCTCCATTTAGCAGGATTACATCCGCGCAAAAAACTTGATCAACATTTTTTGGTTGATAAAAATGCCCTCAACCTCATTATTAAAACAGCAGATCTCAAACCAACTGACACGGTTTTGGAAATTGGCCCAGGTCCCGGGGTGCTAACTACTGAATTAGCCCGACACACCAAACGGGTTGTAGCTGTTGAGCTTGACCCCGCATATGCTGAAATATTGACTCGCCAAAGCTTACCAAACATTAAAGTGGTCAATGCAGATATTCAAAAATATGACCTAACTACCCTGCCGAAGGGCTATAAAGTCGTTGCCAATCTACCCTACGGTATTACTTCTCGGATTTTGCAGCAATTACTTGCTGCCCAGAAGAAGCCAACTAGCGTGACTGTGCTTGTACAGAAGGAAGTGGCGGCTCGTATTACTGCTCGGCCTGGCGCATTATCTATCCTAGCGCTTTCGGTTCAATACTTTGGCACACCGGAGCTTGTTGCGGTGGTACCAAAAGATAGTTTCTATCCTGCTCCCAAAGTCGACTCAGCTATCTTGCAAGTCAAAGTTTTTGAGAAACCACCCGTAAATGGTGATGAGCAAGAACTGTTTCGTTTGATCAAAGTCGGCTTTTCGGCTCGGCGTAAGATGCTCAAAAATAATCTTTCTGCAGGCCTTAAGGTGTCAATGATAGAAATTGAAGAAGCAATCCGCAAAGCTAGTATTATAAAAACAGCTCGTGCCCAGGAATTGAGCCTGGCGGATTGGAGCCGATTACTTAAGGCAATTACGCCACCGCCACCCAAGCAAACCAAAAAAATTTCAAAGTAGCTATGCTACAATTAGCTTATGCTAAATCGTCTTTTCACCAGACGCCCGCTCCTTATTTTTGCGGGCCTCGTTTTGCTCTTGTCTGGTATGAGTATGGTGTTGCCACAGCGCGCCGCCGCCGCCGACTTTAACTATCAAACCAAAGTTGACTATATTGTATCTAAATCTGGGTATACCCATGTGGCTCAGCACTATCGAGTTACGAATAATACCAGCCGTACTATTCTTAAAGCTGTACAACTATCAACGCCGACTGATCAAATTAGCAATCTCAACGTTAGCTACAATGATGGCGCAGCTATACCCTACTCCCAAGCCAAAAAACAAGGAAGTATATCTGGCTACACCTATGGCTACATAGAGATCACCATTAACTTTGATCGGACAAATGTCGGCAAAAATGTTGGCTGGGGATTTGATGTCAGCTATGACACTACCAAGCTCGTAGATACAAAGGGTTCTGCTCGGACGGTCTTTATTCCTGCAGTTGGGGCAAGTGATGTCACTCAAGATTATTCAGCTAGGCTTTTAGTGCCTGATGACTTCGGTAAGATTCATACCACCACCGCCACACCGGTATATGATGGTATTCAGAATGGCCAAGCGGTCTATGAGTTTAATAAGCAAGATCTATCGAAGCAATCAATTGTTGTTGTCTTCGGCGATAGTACAATCTATCATTTAAATTTCAATTTCCCACTCCATAATACCTCCGATAAAGAGCAGACAATGACGGTAACATTGCCGCCTGATACGCCAAGCCAGAAAGTATATATCAATAAGCTTGACCCGAAGCCACAAAAGATACATTTGGATGCTGATGGGAATGTATTGGCGGATTATAAAGTAGCTGCCGGGCAAAGGCTTACGGTAAAGACCGATGTTGATGGGGTGGTTAAATATCTTGATTACGATCTCAATAAAGCCGGCACCAAGAAGGGCATACCTTCTAATCTTGTTAAGCGATACACATCATCAACTCATTATTGGCAAAGTAACAATACTGAGATTATAACCAAAGGTGCACAGGCTGCCTCTGGAGCCGGTGACAATGTTGCAAAAATCACCAAGGCACTCAATAAATTTGTGGTCGATACGTTGAGTTACAATAATGCCAAGATTCAGTACAATGTTCGGCAAGGGGCATTGAAAGCTTTGGATAATCCGACCAACGCAGTATGTCTTGAATATTCAGACCTTTTGATTGCCTTGCTTCGCAGTCAGGGTATTCCAGCTCGAATGCCGGTTGGATATGCTTACAGTGGTAACCTCAAGAAATCTGCTGCAGTTGACGACAGTCTTCATTCATGGGTTGAAGTCTATATGCCAGGTGTGGGTTGGGTGAATGTAGACCCAACTTGGAATGAAAAATTCGAGGGTTTTGGCCGGAGTGACCTTGACCATTTTGCGTTTGCGATTTGGGGAGCACAAGACAATGAGCCGACGGCCGTTATGGATCATGGTAGTGATGAGAATTATCAATATGAACGTACGACTCTAAACTTTCTCAAAACGGCTCAGACATCGACAAATCTTGGCTCACTTGAAGTGAAGCAGTATGTTCTTATACCTTTTGTGAGCGTGGTGCACTATAGTGCATCAGCACCGAGTAATGTCTCGGGTGATAATTATCAAATTGAACTGAGCAATAGTAAGGTAAGCCGTCGAGAAAACCTAGGCTCACTGGCAGCTGGGCAAACGGTTGGTGGTTGGGTACCTGTTGTGAGCGCTGGCTTCGCCTCAGCCTTAGTAGGTCGTTTTATTCAACAACAAGAAGGTATTCCGGTGCTTGCTACGGCTAATGCGGTAGTCAACTGGATAGGGCTCTGGGTCTTGATCGTGCTGCTATCTGGAGTTGTGCTGATTTTCGTGATAAGATCAGCAAAGAAAAGGCGCCATCAGGCACCTTCATCAGCTAAAAGACTATGACCTCAGAAAAATTTTATATAACCACTTCAATCGCTTATCCCAATGGTAAGCCGCATATCGGCTTTGCTATGGAATCCATTCAAGCTGATGTCCTCGCTAGATATTGGCGTGACGAAAAAAAGGCTGATACTTATTTTCTCACAGGGGTTGATGAGCACGGCCAGAAACTCTATGAAGCAGCTGAGAATGCCGGTCAGCCAGTCCAACAATTTGTAGATGAAATAACAAAAGGCTATATCGAGCTCAAGTCCAAGCTTAATCTCACAACCGACGGATTTATTCGTACCACTGAAGCGCATCACAAGGCTGCTGCCCAAAAGCTCTGGCGGGCCTGCACAGATGACATTTATAAAGATAGCTACAGCGGGTTATATTGTGTGGGGCATGAGCGCTTCATGATAGAGCGTGAGCTTATTGATGGAAAATGCCCCGAGCATGGCACTGTTCCTGCACAGATGACACTTGAAAGTTACTTTTTTAAGCTCAGTAAATACCAAGATAAAATTTTAGAACTCATCGAGTCGGACAATCTAAAAGTCTTCCCCGCTGTCCGCAAAAATGAAGTCTTGCAGTTTGTTAAGACTGGGCTTGAGGATGTGAGTATTAGTCGCCCCAAAAGCCAGCTCGAATGGGGTGTAGAGGTGCCAGATGATGCATCACATGTGATGTATGTATGGTTTGACGCGCTGACTAATTATATTTCTGGTGTGGGTTATGAAAATAACTCTGTCGAATTTGCTCAATGGTGGCCAGCAGATATGCATATTGTTGGTAAGGACATTTTACGTTTTCACGCCACTCTTTGGATTGGTATGTTGCTCTCAGGGAGTGTGTCATTGCCTAAGTCTATTTATGCCCATGGCTTTATCAATGCCTCCGGCGGACAGAAGATGAGCAAAACCCTAAGCAATGTGGTCGATCCGACGGATATTGTCGATAAATATGGTGTTGATGCACTGCGCTATTATCTTCTGCGCTATATCCCATATGATGGTGATGGTGAATTTGGCCTTGAGCACTTTAATGCTGTTTATGAGGCTGATCTCGCTAATGATCTTGGGAACTTGGTTAGCCGTGTAGCCACAATGGCGAATCGATTCTGCGAAGGGAAGTATACCGCGAGTCCAATAATCTCAGAAAGTAATAATGTACAAAGCAAAAATAACGACCAGGGCATACAAAGTCTGATAGAGGGGTGCGCATTTAATAAAGCACTTGAAAATATCTTCGCTACAATCCATATGCTCAATGTGCAAATAGAACAAGAAAAGCCATGGGAGCTTGCTAAGTCAGACCCAAATAAAAACGAGCATATAATCAATCAACTTATCTCAGGAATCCTTTCGGTTTCTAGAAATCTCGCACCGTTCTTGCCAGAGACAGCTGAGAGAATTCTTGGGATATTCAAAGATGGTCAGGTTGATTCTCGGCCTCCAATTCTATTTCCCAAATATGATCATGCTGATTGATACTCACGCTCATATTCATTTTAGTGATTTTGCCCATGACCCTTTTGAGTCGCTTACCAATGATCTAGATACTATTTTTGAGAACGCTCGAGCAAAAGATATCGGAGCAATTATTACGATAGGGACCGATGAGAAAGATTCGCAAGCTGCATTAGAATTTGTAAATAATGATGTAGTGCTACAAAAAGCTGGCTCGATCCAGCTGTTTGCTACTGTCGGTCTTCACCCGCATGAGGCTAGCCATGGGCAAACGGCGCTTGATTCGATTAGAAACTTACTCCAGAAGAATGATAAGAAAGTCGTAGCCGTTGGCGAGTGTGGACTCGACTATTTTCACAATCACAGTTCCCGAGAAGAGCAAATTGTTGCCATGAAAGCTCAGCTGGAGCTAGCGCAAGAGTATAAGCTAGCGCTTGTCTTTCATGTCCGAGATGCGTGGAATGATTTTTTTGAAATCATCAATGATTATCATGGAGCCCGTGGAGTGATTCATAGCTTCACCGGTGGTCCCGCTGAGCTTAAACAAGCCACCAAGCGCGGATTGTATTGTGCCATAAACGGCATTGTGACTTTTACGAAGCAAGAAGATCAGCTTTTAGCAGCCCGACAAATTCCGGCTGACAAATTGTTGCTCGAGACGGACTGTCCATTCCTAACACCAGCCCCCATGCGCGGAAAACGAAATGAACCGGCCAATGTTGCAATTGTTGCAGATTTTCTGGCACGACAAAGACAGATTAGTCTTGCTGCCCTAGCAGCTACAACCACTCAAAATGCTAACCAGCTCTTTGGACTAGGTATTTAACTGGTAAAACGCTCGGTTTTTTGTTAGAATATGGCGCTATGAAGCCAAAGACAATCTATTTGGATTATGCAGCAGCAACACCTCTCGATGAAGAGGTGCGATCCGCTATGCATGCGGCCGAATTAGTATATGCAAATCCATCTGCTCATTATGCTAGCGCGCGTCTATCAAAGGCACTTCTCGAACAATCTCGCAGTACCGTAGCGACTGCCTTGGGTTGCACTGCAGCCGAAATTATCTTTACCAGTGGCGGTACCGAATCAGACAATTTAGCATTATTTGGATTAGCGAATGTGGCTGAGAAAGCTTTGGGTAGGCTCGGCCACATTATTACGATTGGTACGGAACACCCAGCAGTATTAAAGCCCGTGGCTCAGCTTGAAGTTCGCGGTTGGGTTGTGGATTTTTGCCCAATCCAGCCTAGTGGGATGATTGATCTTCTCGCGCTTGAGAAATTGATCATTGCCGACACGGCAATCATTGCAATTGGCTTGGCTTCAAGCGAAATTGGCACCATACAACCACTCGCAAAAATTAGCCAGCTTGTCCAGAGGATTCGAACAGACCGCGGTCGCGATGCGATACCACTATTTTTACACTGTGATGCTTCAGCCGCATTGGAAAGTCTACCGGTTCACGTCCATCGATTAGGAGTTGATACACTGAGTATTAATGCGGCCAAAATATATGGCCCCAAAGGGGCTGGAGCATTATTTGTGCGTCGAGGCGTTACTCTACCTCCACAGATTCTGGGCGGAGGACAAGAAGGTGGCCGCCGAGCAGGGACTGAGAACATTGTGGCCGTAGCAGGTATGGCCGTAGCTATAAAAAAAACAACCCTGCTGCGATCGCTTGAAGCAAGGCGTCAAGCCAAGCTCCGCGATGTGCTCTTGGCAGAATTGAAGAAATATTATCTCCAGCTTGAGATTAACGGCCACACAAAACACCGACTCGCAAACAATCTTAATATTTCACTACCGGGCTTTGATGGTGATACGCTTGTTACTTATCTTGATGCAACTGGCATTGAAGTGGCCACCGGTGCAGCTTGCAATGCAAATGACCAAGCACCAAGCTCGACTATTCTGGCACTTGGCAAAACTCAAGCCATCGCTCAAAGTAGTCTTCGAATATCATTGGGGCGAGCAACAGAGGCCGCTGATATTCAATATATTGTCCAAAGCCTCAAAACCATAACCGAAAAACTTGATACAATATCTTCATGAGAGAACGCAAGCACAGTCACTTTAAGTTTTGGCTTATCATTACTCCATTGCTAGCTCTAGCAGTACTTGTGATATTTGGTTTAGGGTTCTTTCTATCACCACAAGATAAGTTGCAAAAAGCCGATGCAATTATTGTAATATCTGGAGGTCAGACAACCACTCGCGCCCAATACGGGATTGAATTGTACAAGCAAGGCTGGTCAAAGAATATAATCTTTTCTGGTGCCGCGCTTGATGATGGGCCGAGCAACGCAGTTGCGATGCAACAGCAGGCGCTTGAAGCGGGGGTACCGTCTAAAGCAATTCTGACTGACTCTCAATCCAAAACGACTGACCAAAACGCTATATATACCAAAGAAATTCTTGCCGAGCATGGTTGGCGCAAAATTATTTTGGTTACCAGTCCATATCACCAGCGCAGAGCTGATATGACATTTGCGCATGAGCTTGGAGGTGATTATCTCGTGCTTGGTAACTCATCGATCGAGAGTCGTTGGAGCAAGCGATTCTGGTGGCGGCCAGGATTTAGTATTGGTGCCACACTCGATGAGGTGCGCAAAATAGTATTTATCTGGGCGACCGGACAATACCAATAATGTCATGAAGCAAAAAGTATTTGTTGGACTCTCAGGCGGAGTTGATAGCGCTGTAGCAGCTGCGTTATTGCAGCGCGATGGCTATGATATAACTGCAGTATTTATGAAAAATTGGAGTGGAGTGACGGCCGGGGTTATGTGTCCTTGGGAAGAAGATTATGCCAGTGCCCGCCAAGTTGCAGCTAATCTCAATATTCCACTAAAGCTATATGATTTTGAGGATCAATATCGAGCTACTGTCGGCCAATATCTCATCGAAACGTACCGAGCCGGCTTAACTCCAAATCCAGATATAATGTGCAATGAGGAAATCAAATTCAAAGCTTTTTTCGAGCGTTGTCTTGATGAGGGCGCGGACATGATTGCTACTGGACACTATGCCAAGCTCCAGGATGGCCAGTTGATGCGTGGCAAAGATCTCAGCAAGGACCAGAGCTATTTTCTCTATCGAGCAAGCCCAGTAGCGCTTGCAAAAACTCTCTTTCCAATTGGTGAGTATACTAACCCAGAAATCCGCCAGCTAGCTGCAAAGTTTGGCCTACCAAATGCCAAACGACCCGACTCCCAAGGCATCTGTTTTATCGGCGAGCTGCCATTGAAAGATTTTTTAATGGAGTTCATACCACCCAAACACGGCGATATTATTGATCAGACTGGTCGCAAAGTTGGCCAGCATGACGGAGCGTTTTTCTATACCATCGGCCAGCGTAAGGGGCTCAATATTGGTGGCGGGGATATTTATTATGTGTATGACAAGGATATAGCAAAAAATATTGTATATGTTACATCTGATAATGGCGCCCAGCAGCTCAATCGCAATCAATTTGTAATTGCTGATTGTGTTTGGTATCAAACCCCACAAGACAACAAAGATTACCTCGTACTCGTGCGGTATAGAGCGCCAGGTACCACAGGAGTACTCAAAGCTCAAACTAAGGAAAGCTTTGAGGTGGCTCTGCAAACTCCAGAACGGGCAATAACTCCTGGCCAATCAGCCGTAATCTATGATAGTGACATCGTTATTGGCGGCGGCATTATTGCAAGGTAAGTATTCTTTTATCTATAAACTTGCTTATGCTATAATTTAAGGCATGGAACCACGACGTATTGAGCCAATTAGCACAGCTTCAGCCCCTCCAAACCCATCACCATCCGATCCAGGTCCGGTGAAAGCGGGTACTAAACCAAAAGGACGGAAAGGGTTAATCACTCTTGCGGTACTATTGTTTTTGCTCTTAATTGCGGCCGGTGGTAGCTCATACTGGCTGTATATGAAGAATGTGAAAGATACTAGTGCGCTCACTGATCAGAAGAATAGCGCTGAGCAGCAATTATCTCAAGCCAAGAAAGATATTAATTCAGCCAAAACCGCTACGGATGCTTCAGATGGGTATTATCAGCTGAAAGAATGGGGTGTAGAATTCAAGACAACCACCGATACAGCTGATCTTACGTATCTTACGCAAAGTGGTGGTAATACTATTTCGCTCTCGAGCCGTAGCTTGATGAGCGCTGCTGTTGCGGCGTATGCTGCGGCGAAAGCAGATCAAGCGGTGAGTTCAGACTGCTCGCCAGTTACAAATGCACTTGGTCAAATGAGTCGCTATAAAACTAAAGCCGAAATCCCGACTGCCAGTGGCCCAGTTGCTACCAAAACAATCGGTAATTATATTTATGGCTATACGCCCAGCCAAGCGAGCTGTAGTAAAGACAAAATAGCGAGTGATACTCAGACAAAGCAATCAAGTGTGCTCAAATCTTCTTTTGACAGCCTTCGTACGACTCCATAGCCAATCTGATCTCAATCTATTATAATTACAGCTATGAAAACCGCTGAAATTCGGACGAAATTCTTAGAATTCTTTCGTTCCAAAGATCATACCATCATTCCATCTGCCCCAGTTGTGCCAGAGCATGACCCAAATGTATTATTTACAACCGCAGGCATGCACCCTTTGGTACCATATTTACTTGGAGCTCCGCATCCAGCTGGCAAACGCCTTGCAAGCGTCCAGAAGTGCGTTCGCACCACTGATATTGAAGAGGTTGGTGATACAACGCACCTGACATTTTTCGAGATGCTTGGAAATTGGAGCCTAGGCGATTATTTCAAAGAAGATTCAATTGCTTGGAGCTGGGAATTTCTGACAGATTCACGTTGGCTTGGATTGGATCCCAAAAAACTCTACGTCAGCGTCTACCAGGGTGATGCTGAGGTACCAAAGGACGAAGAGTCGATCAAGCTTTGGCAGGAGCAATATCGCAAGCGCAGTATCGAGGCGCATGTAGGAGAGCGAATTCTAGCGCTTGGCCGGGATGACAATTGGTGGGAGCAGGGTGGTGTCGAAACCAGTCCCGCTGGGCCTGATACAGAAATTTTTTATTATCTTGGTTCCGATACTGAGCCTACGTTTGATACTGAAAGTACTGACTTCGTTGAAATATGGAACAACGTTTTTATGGCTTACCAACGGCAAAAAAACGGCGAGTATTCTGAATTATCTGAGAAAAATGTAGACACTGGCATGGGTCTTGAACGCATCGCCACAGTCATGCAGGGGGTTGGGAGTGTCTACGAGACCGATCTACTATTACAGCTAGCTGAGTCAATCGAACGCTACGCTTTTGCTACTCATCATGTCGTGTTTACTCAGACAAATCCAGAGAGTACTGGTCGGGCTGTGCGAATCCTGACGGATCATTTGCGTTGTGTGAGCTTTATGGCAGCCGATGGAGTAGTACCCAGCAATGTTGAGCGTGGGTATGTCATGCGCCGACTTCTGCGCCGAGCAATTCGTGAAGGCTTAGTTATTGGGATAGACCATGAGCTCAGTGCGAATGTTGCACCAAACGTGATTGAACTCTACCGTGATGCTTATCCAGAACTTGAGAATAATAAAGAGGAAATTCTCAAGGTGCTTGATCAGGAAGAAAAGAACTTCCGAAAAACTCTCGAGCGGGGTTTGCGAGAATTCGCTAAGATGACCCACCAGACCGAGCTTGATGGCGAAATGATGTTTCGGCTCTTTGATACGTACGGTTTTCCGAAAGAGCTCAGTCTTGAGGAGGCGAAACGTAGTAATATCGCCAAAGCAGAAGATGCTGAGGATCGCTTTGATATTCTTATGGCTGAGCAGCGTGAACGAAGTAGGACGGCTACCAAAGGTCAGTTCAAGGGAGGCTTGGCTGATCACTCAGAAATTGCCACTCAGTACCATACAGCAACCCATCTTATGTATCGAGCGCTTAAGAATGTACTTGGCGACCATGTGGCTCAGCGGGGCAGTAATATTACAGATGAGCGCACAAGATTTGATTTTACCCATCATGAAAAGATGACACCTGAGCAAATAAGCGAAGTAGAGGATATAGTAAATGACGCCATAGCTCGTGACTTACCCATTAGTTCTGAGGAGATGCCAACCTCAAAAGCTTTCGAGAGTAGTGCGATTGGGGCTTTCGGCGATAAATATGGTGATAGCGTGAGCGTATATACTGTGGGAGATCCGGAGGGGGACTGGTATAGTCGTGAGATCTGTGGCGGCCCACATGTCGGACGTACCGGCGAAATTGGCCATTTCAAGATTATTAAGGAAGAATCATCAAGTGCCGGTGTGCGGCGTATCAAAGCTATTTTAGAATAATCATTGTCCAATACTAAGCTGGCGTACATCGAGCGTAAGCGGTACAATAAGATATATAATTTGCGAACTGCGCGTGAAGCTCAAAAAGTTTTTAAAGCCCAAAAATACTCCTAGCTACATTGTCTCAATGGACGTTGGTACTGAATACGCCAAAGCCCTTATCGGTCACGTGGTTAAGGATAAGGTAGAAATTATTGGTGTTGGTAAGCAGCGCCAGAGGCTAACTGATATGAGCTCGGGAGCAGTGACTGATATATCGGGAGTCGTTGAGAACTGTGACGTTGCCCTCAAGCGAGCTGAGGAAATGGCAGGAGTAGTAGCTCGAGATGCTGTTATTGGCATTGCGGGTGAGCTTGTAAAGGGTGGAACGACTGCCGTCAGCTACCGGCGAGCTAGGCCCAATGTTCATATTGATATGACTGAGCTTAAAACAATCCTTGATCGAATTCAGAAACAAGCTTTTGAGAAGGTCCGTGACCAGCTTAGCTGGGAGACGGGCAATAAAGATCTCGAAGTTAAGCTAGTAAACGCTGCCGTGGTGGACGTTTACATTGATGGCTACCGTGTAACAAACCCAATTGGCTTTCAGGGTACAGATGTGACGATTCAAGTCTTTAATGCCTTTGCGCCCATGGTGCATTTGGGTGCGCTTCAAACAGTAGCGAGCAACCTTGATCTGTCGTTAATCAATATTGCAGCCGAACCTTTTGCGGTAGCTAAATCAGTCGGGATGGAAGATTCAAATGAATTTAGTGCTATTTTTATTGATATTGGTGGCGGGACAAGTGATATTGCAGTAGTGAACAATGGGGGAGTGCAAGGCACAAAAATGTTTGCAATTGGCGGACGTAGCTTCACCAAACGAATCGCTGCAGCCATGGGTTGTAATTTTGAAGAAGCTGAACAGCTGAAGCTCGACCATACCGCCAAGAAACTCAAAGCCAAGGAAGAAAAAGCAGTTGCTGAAGCGCTCGAGGGGGATGTGGAAGTTTGGCTGTCTGGCGTTGAACTCTCACTTGGTGAATTTGATAATCTCGAACACCTTCCACCCCGCGTGCTACTCTGTGGCGGTGGTTCAAAACTACCCGAGATAGAGCGAGTTCTGACGAGTACCACATGGTACAAGAGCCTACCATTTGCTCGTAAACCAAAGATTGATTTTGTAGATCCTAAAGATGTGAATCGGGTAATAGATAAAACGGGTGAGCTTAATAGTCCACAAGATATTACGCCAATGGGGCTTGCGAACCTCGGACTTGATATAATAGGTACAGACACAACCACAACCGAGAATGTATTACAGCGATTAAGTAGGACTCTGAGTATCTAATGGAAGACACAATCTATCTTGAAGCAGACAGTGAAATCACTGAAGCGATAGATAAGCTTAAAAAAGCCAAAGGCCATACAGTTAAAATGGTGGTACCAGCTCGTTCGCCATTAGCACAGAGTGTAGTCAATCTTAAATTACTCAAAAAAGCTGCCAAAGATAATAGTAAAGAATTGGCACTGGTCACCGGTGATAGGACAGCTCGGCACTTAGCGGGTAGACTAGAAATACCAGTAGCGGCAACAGTCAAAGCAGAGCCAAAGGTTCCTGAGGTAGCGAAAGAAGACGAAAAGCCCGATATCGATCAAGCTGCTGAGGAAGCTGAGGCAGCGAAAGACGATGAGGTAGCTGAAGCGGATGCATCTACCGAAGAAGAAGACGACTCTCCAGTGAAAACTCGTGATCTGCACGATGAAGATGAGATTAGTGATAAACCCACAGCTGAGAAGTCACCTAAGAAGTCCAAGTCTGAGAAAAAGAATAAGATTCCAAATTATAATGACTTTCAGAAAAAGCTTTTCATTGGCATAGGTGCTGCACTTGGCTTGATAGCGATTATACTGCTCATTACTTTTGTTGCTAGTGCCAATATTATTATTATTGCGCAGGCAAATCAGAAGCCAGTTAATATTAATTTTACTGCCAGTGCAACATCCGCTACTGATCCTGCGACCGGCACTGCTGCAGCGAGACTATTAACCCAAAGCAAAGATTTTAGCGCCAATGTTACGGCTTCGGGTCAGAAAGATGTTGGTACAAAAGCTACTGGAAGCATCTCGATTCGTAACTGTGAAGATTCAAACCCTCGGAGTTTGCCGGCCGGTACGACATTTAGTACGAATGGTAAAAATTTTACAAGTAACTCGGCTGTAACGATTGCTGGTGGTAGTTTCTCGGGAGGTGGTTCGGTCTGCAACTCGGCTGTTGCTCAAGTTGGCATCACTGCCGGTGAGAATGGCGACAGCTATAACTTTAGTAATGCCAGCTTCTCAACCCCGTCCCTAACGGCTAATTTTAAAAGTACCGGGACAACAAATGGTGGCAGTTCAAAGGTTGTAACCATTCTGAGTCAGAGTGATATTGATAAAGCCAAACAAACCGCACTTGATGCCAATAACGACAAGGTCAAAAGTGATTTACAAAGTAAGGCCAGTAAAGACTTAACTGTTTTACCCGATACATTTAGCCAGAATGTTACGGCTTTTTCATCGAGCTCAGCCGTAGATTCTCAAGTCAATTCAGCAACCATTACCGGCCGTGTTGATTACACCATGCTGGCTGTCCCAAATACGGCTCTTGATCAAATTATTAATGCTCAGCTCAAAAAAGATCTCAAACCCACTGACGATATCTACCAAAATGGACGTGATGATGCAGAAGTTAAGGTAACAAAGCTAGTCAATAAGAGTCAGGCAGAGCTAAACCTCAAAACCACTGCCTATGCCGGGGCTAAGATCGATAAGCAGGCCTTAGCTAAGGCAGTTGCCGGCAAGAGCAAGCACGATGCTTCTAGCTACATCAAAGAGCAAGTACCTTCGGCGCAGAGTGTTAATATTCATGGTGTGCCATTTTGGCCCTGGCTGCCAGCGGTTCCTTCGCATAATAAAATCCAAATAAAAGTAATTACCAACTAATCGTGCAGCTAGCAACTCAAACAATTCTAAGCTTTGATCATGGAGAAGTTAGCATTGGCGTGGCTAAAGTTGAGGATGGTTCAGCATCTGCCATACCGCTTACAACCCTCTCGAATGATTCAAACCTTACAGCCCAAATCAAAGACTTAATCTCGAAGCATGAGCCAGCATTGCTGGTGGTGGGGTGGCCTCGGAATCTTGATGGTGAACGAACTGATCAGAGTCGGGCGGCCGAAGCCTTTGCTAAATCTCTGAAGCAGACCAACCTCCCGGTTGAATTACAGGATGAAGCTCTCAGTAGCCAAGACGCGATTGAATTATTGCCGAGAAAAGCTACTGCTGCGCAAAAAAAGGCTCTGGTTCACCAGTATTCTGCCAAATTAATTGCCGAACACTATATCGCGAGTCATGCCAAACACATCTAAAGCTAGCCTACCAGTCAAAACAGCAGCGCCAAAGTCATGGGGGCTTAGCTGGCCGTGGGTGATCGCTATTGTGATTGGTGGTTTGGCGGTAATAACACTTAGCCTTATCTTGAGCTTAAACTATCAGCTAGCTGCTCCGAAGAATAAACTTGATGATGTCAGTCAGCTCATTACAATCAAAAGTGGTGAAAGCATAGGTGAGATTGCGAACACCTTGGCCGAAAAGAATTTAATCCGAGCCCCTGCCTTATTTAGGCTCTATGCTAAGCTTGGGTCAGCCCATGGCCAGCTCTTAGCCGGCACCTACGAAGTAGCTCCTAATCAATCGGCCAAAGCCATTATTGGTCGAATGCATCGGGGTGAAATTGCTATTCGAAAGGTAATTATTTCAGAAGGACGCAATCTAGGCCAAACAGCAGCTGCAGTCCAGACCAGCGGCCTTGCAAATAAAACGAACTTTTTGAGTGCGGCTAGTGAGCATTATACTAATCCAGTGCTTGAAACAAGGCCTCTTGGCGTGACAAGTCTCGAAGGTTACTTGGCGGCTGGACGATATGAATTACTGCTGAATGCTAGCTCACATGCACTTATCGAGAAGATGCTGACAAACTTTGCTGAGCTTACTAAATCGTATCGTAAGCAATCTGCTCCACAGGGATTAAGCTTCTATCAGGCATTAACGCTGGCTTCGGTGGTGGAGCGTGAAGCCAGCACAGAAGTAGATCGCAAGCTAATCGCTGGAGTATTCTATAATCGTCTCAAAGTAGGCATGAAGCTTCAATCAGATCCAACGGCTTTTTATGACGGTGCGAAAGGGGAAGCTGGCTATTCGGATATTAATTCTCAAACACCATACAACACCTACCTAGTAGCCGGCCTACCAGCTGGTCCGATTGACACCCCGAGTCTTGGCAGTATTGATGCGGTGTATCATCCTACTGCATCAAGCTACATTTACTTTATTGGTGATAAAAACGGTGTCGTGCATTACGCGACAACCTATCAAGAACATATGGATCTTGTGAAGAAATATTTATAAGATAAAAAAAGTTTTACACAAGAGCTAATTTTCCCCTAACACAAGCCAAAATCACTGCCTTGACCCTCGTGAACCACCATGCTAGACTGATATGCGTACATTTACAAGGCATAAGCACTTTGCACAATGCAGAAATTGCTAAAACCATCTGTAACTGTCCCGCGATCACCTAGTCAGATAAGGGCTACTAAAGTAATTTATTAGGTCGAACCCCCAGTCCCCTACGGGAGCCAGACTAGCGCGGCCAGCGCCCATTGGAATTTTCCTGTGTGGCGGGGAGGAGCTTTATTAGTCGAAGAGAACAGCAGCCGTTCCTCAAAGTGCGCCACGAATCTTTTGTGGGCGTGGACGGCGATCGAACTCCTTCGAAAATAAAAACTCAGGCAAGTACAACCTATGTTGGCCTGTATCCCCAAAACAAAAATATATTCACATCAAATCTGTCTTTGCCAAAATTGCCAAAAAAGGCTTTGGCTCGACCATTTAAGCGCATGCGAGCTCATGTGCCGGCAGTTAGTGCTCGCTTTCTAGCACATGCAGCTGTTATCGGTGCCGTTTTCGCGCTGGCTGGCTATTATCATGCTACTGCTTCTACTATGGCAGCCACTAGCTCTTCTCACAGTGCTCTAACAACTACAGGACCACAGGATCGTGGCACAACATTGACAGCCGGAGCTATCTTGGCACGTAACGTCGATACTCTTATTCAGCCTGATGTCGAGAAGAAGGCAACCGAATCAAGCAACCAAATCGCCCTAGCTACCGCTGGCGATAATTTTTTGGCAAAAGCTCAGCCTCTAACCACCGCTGGTAGTCCAACCCGCGACATCAACCACTATACTGTTGCGAATGGCGATACCCTGAGTGGTATTGCTCAGAAATTTAATATTACTTCGAGTACTATTTTGTGGGCTAATAGCATCGCAGACGAAGCATCAATCAAACCAGGCCAAGACCTAGTCATATTGCCGGTAACTGGTGTTCTCTATACGGTAGCTGCCGGCGATACCCCAGCTGCTATTGCTGCCAAATATCAAGCCAACCCAGCTTTGATCGAAAGCTATAATAATCTCAGTGGAGATCCGCTTACTGCTGGTACCAAGCTTATTTTGCCTGATGGTGTTGTACCTGCTGCTCCAAAAGCAGCCGCTGCCAAGCCTTCATTGCTCACAAATGCCTTTAGTAATGCTCCACGTATTAACTTCCGGTCCGGCGCAAACAGCTACGCCTATGGCTACTGCACATGGTATGTTGCTAGCCGAAGAAACGTGCCAAATAACTGGGGTAATGCCTCTAGCTGGTTCTCGAACGCTCGAGCAGACGGCTATGGTACCGGCAGCAACCCAGTTCCTGGCGCAATTGCTTGGGAAAATGGCAATCATGTTGCCTATGTCGAATCTGCTTCAGGTGGAAATGTGACCGTCTCTGAAATGAACTTCTGGGGCGGCGGCGGCGGTTGGGGACGTGTCTCTTATCGAACCACATCGGCATCTCACTTCCGCTACATCTACTAGGTTATCGAAGTTAATTAGCAAACAGCTTGTGCTAAAATAGCAGCTATGGATAATAAGCAGCTTCTTCAAGCTGAAGACGAAGGTAAAGTTAAGATACTGTCTTCGGAGCCCGCTGAATCACCCGCTCAACACCTGAATCCAACTATAAAGCCAAAAAAAAGAAAAATCCCTATAAAAACAATTATATTTCTTGTTCTGGCAGGGCTAGTTTGGCTGACAAAGCCATATGTATACAAAGAAATCAGGGTTTCTAAGGCCAAAAATGCACTACGTGCATTTGAGCAAAAGTACGGGATTAATCAAAAGTTTTCTTTAGGAAATTCATATGAATGTATCACAGAAACTCCAACAAATTTTGGTGATATAACCAAACTAAATGTTTGTTATGTTTCCGTAAGTAAGCTCTATTATATTAATACAAGCTCAAATGAAATTGCACCGGACCGTTCTAGCTATGGCAGTGTAGCGGAAGATGCGGGTTTAACAGTCTACAATTTCAAAGCTGCTAGTAAAGGACTGTTTTCTAATGCAAGCCCCGCTCAATATTTGTACGAGAAAGTAGGGGGAATATGGTTACAAACCGGTAGTTATGGTTTTTTCGAGAAATATGATAAAACATATCCTTTTGCTCAAATTGATGGTGTGTGGAAAGGAGTGGAAGATGGTGGAACACCTCCTCGATTACTACGACCATCTAAAGCTAGCTTTTACACAGAAGGCGCTGCCGGTAACTTTAAGCAAGCTGTAGATACACTAAGGCAAGATCGAGTAGTTGTGAAAGGAGCAATTCGCCCAAGTGAAGCACTTAAACAGCAGAATATTCCTTTTGTAGTAACAATAGAAACTCGGACCTGCCATGCGCCTAACATAATTATCTTGGATAATTTCTGTATACTTCCCAACTAACAGTAAATTACAGCTTCACAAATTGGCAATAAAATAGTATAATTGTCAAGCTATGTTTGTAGATAAAGTAACAATCGAAATAAATGCCGGCAACGGCGGCAATGGTAAGGTCAGCTTTCGTCACACCATAAACCAACGCAAGGGCGGCGGTCCGGATGGCGGTGATGGAGGGCGAGGTGGCAATATTGTGCTACGCGCTGATCATAATACTAATTCTCTGTCTCAATATCGCAGTGCTAAAGCCTGGCGATCGGAAGAAGGTGTGGCAGGCGGACCCAATCGACGCCACGGTCGTAATGGCAACGATCTTATATTAACTGTTCCTCCAGGTACAACTGTATCTGAAGAAGAGACTCAAACTGCCGATCTGGACCAGAATGCAGCTGAATTTATTGCAGCTCGTGGTGGTGATGGTGGGTTTGGTAACGCTCATTTCACCACCTCTACGCGCCAAGCTCCACGCTTCGCCGAGCTAGGCGAAGAAGGCGAACGCAAAAAACTTACACTCGAGCTAAAGATGACGGCCGAAGTTGGCTTAATCGGCTTACCGAATGCCGGCAAAAGTACACTTCTTTCGGTTATATCAAATGCAAAGCCTGAGATAGCTAACTATGCATTTACTACACTTGTGCCAAACCTGGGCATGGTTGGTATTGATGATCGGAACATACTCTTTGCTGATATTCCTGGACTCATTGAAGGGGCATCAAAAGGTCGTGGGCTTGGTGATGAGTTTCTAAGGCATGTCGAGCGCACGCGAGTGCTTGTGCACCTTATAGATACTGCTAGCACTACTATTGTGCGTGATTGGCGTACTATCACCACTGAGCTCAAACGCTACAATCCAATCCTTGCTACAAAAGCTCAGCTTGTAGTATTGAGCAAGATTGACACGATAAGTGAAGTTGAGCTCAAACGCCAAATTGCAAAGCTAGAGCGGGCTGGATTGCGGGCTGGCAAAAATTTATTTACCATGTCGGCTCAGGCCCACCGCGGATTAGATATAATCTTACGTGCTGTTGTAGCCGAGTTGCAAAAGCCCGACGCAGCTATGAGCCCAACAAGCGATTTGCCTGTTATTGGTATGCGTGAAGCAGATGTAGCACGGGCTTGGTCGCTTGAAGTTGTTGAGAATGGCTTTCGAGTTCACGGAACAGCCTTCGAGAAATTGGCAGCCCGCACGAATTTTGATCAATCTGAGGCAGTGGCTCGACTAAAGCGAATTTTAATAGCCCGTGGCGTTGGTCGCGAGCTAGCTCGTGCCGGAGTGCAAGCTGGAACTACAATTTGGATTGGAAAGAAGCGTATCCAATGGTAGTACCTGCAATTGAGTTAGCTGGAGTTACGCTGTACTGCGAAACCAAATCCGATCTTTTTTCTCCAAAAGGCTTGGATCAAGGTACGACACTGCTTCTGAAGCAGATTGCCAAGCAAGATTACGACACTGCACTTGACTGGGGTTGTGGCTGGGGCGCTGCTGGGTTATTTATGGCAGCGCTAAAACCCCAGGCAAAAGTTACCGCGCTTGATGCCAATATTGGCGCGGTCAAAATGACTTCTCAGAACGCCGCCGCCAACAAACTCAAGAATATAGAAGTAATGGCCAGTGACTCATTCACAGATCTCCCGGCAGAGGCACACTTTGATCTGATTGCAGCTAACCCGCCGACCCATCAAGGCCGAGCAGTGGTCGATGACTTTATTACTGAGAGCTTTGATCGTCTAAATCCGGGCGGTAATCTGTTAATCGTGGTTGAGGCTCGACTGAAACCATGGGTGGCTCGTACTATGCAGAATGTTTTTGATAATCACACTATCGCCACCCGTGGTCCGAAAAATGTTGTGCTTATCGCCCACAAGCCCGAAAATCAGCTATAATATAGCCATGCCTTCCCACGACAAAGATGCCAACGACTTTTTCAGCAAGAAATCCGAGATTAGCCGTAGTCAAATAGAGCGCGGCGCTCACTTTACTTATCGCGATGGCTTTCGTATGGGTGTCGGTATTTTTATTGGTCTGCTGCTTGGCAGTACGATCTTACTTGTGCTGGTTTGGCTTTTGACTCGTTTTATTCATTAGGGTATAATTCAGCTTCGAACAGGTTATAAACCAGTTTATTGTGGGGCATTGGCGCAGTTGGTAGCGCGCATCCATGGCATGGATGAGGTCGCCGGTTCGAACCCGGCATGCTCCACCAGGATTTATTGCACTCGCCTTGGCGAGCTTTTTTATTTTTGTTACAATAAGCACAAGCACTACGCTTAGATGAAAGCGAGATGCTCATAAGTAATGAAAGGACTTATCATGGCAAAAAAAATAGACAAACATGCAAACGAAGGTGTTATTGGCGGTGTTATTGTATTGGCACTTGGTGTACTTTTCCTACTAAATAATACTTTGGGAATTGATGTCCGTTGGCATAAATACTGGCCACTCCTTCTTATTGCAGCCGGTATTGTCATGATTCTCAATAAACTCAAGCCCTAATGCCTCCTGGCGAACGATCAAACCCAAACGACGATCAATATCGCAATCCCTTTAAGTCACGTGGTGAATTTCTGGAGGCTCAAGAGAAAGCCTTAAAAGCCAGTCAAAAGGCTACGAACATTCGAGGATTTGCTGCTGCACGTGAAGTTCTGGCTAATACTACTCCCCCTGAGCCGGGAACATCGGCCGCAAAAGCCGAGATGCCAAATGTTGAGCCTTCTGCTGGCGGTTAGGTATGCTCCAGTTCAGTAAATCTCTGCTACAATACTTAATATGAAAAAGGTAGCTGCTCGAGCAATTTCAGCTCGGCTAATGAAGTATGTTACGCGAGTTCTGCGTAACAATGACGTAGCGCTCATAGTAGTTACTGGAAGTATTGGCAAAACCTCCACAAGGGTCGCTGTATCTAAGCTTTTGAGCCACAAGTTTAAACAGCCGCCACTTACTGAGAATAGTTATAATGTGCCGGTGGCAGTGGAGATGAATTTCTTTGGCTTGGAGCTCCCAAGTCCACTCTGGAACGCGGCCGCATGGCCTAAAATATTCAAGCAAGTACGTACTCTAGCCCACAAGTATCCATACGATGCGGTAGTGCTCGAAATTAATGAAGATGACTTGGACTTATTGCAGAAGTTTGTGGCCAAGCTTCATCCTCACATTGCTGTAATCACAGGAGTTGCACCTGTTCATATGGCCAAACTTAAAACCATGTCACGCGTGGTGGAGCAGACCACCAGTATTGCGAAGTATGCTGAGCAAGTGGTCTATAATAGTGACTTTACACCACTCAAGGCATTAGCAGATCAGCAAAATAGTATTTCCTATGGATTAAAAAAAGACGCACAAGTCCGGCTTGAGAATGTGATGCGAGGCAAAGATGATTTGCTGAGCTTTGAATTAGTCTTAATTGGCAGCGATGAAAAAGCCAAGCAAATTAAAACAAAAATGATTGCCGATCAGTCGCTTGCAAGTCTCGCTGCAGCCGCAGCAGTCGGTGAGCTATGTGGCATGACAAAAGCCGAGATCACAGCAGCCCTATCTAAAATCGGACCTGTCCGCGGACGGATGAATCCACTTCAAGCTCGAAACGGTGCAATCATCATTGATGACAGTTATAATTCGAGCCCAGTTGCTGTGCAAGCAGCATTAAAAACACTTGCGGAAGTGAAGGCCAAGCGTCGTATCGCCGTACTGGGCAGTATGAATGAGCTTGGCAGCCAGGCCAAAGCTGCTCACGAGCAAATTGGTCGACAAGCAGCAAAAAACGTTAACATATTGATTACAGTAGGGGCATTAGCAGAACAATATCTCGCGCCGGCTGGGGTTCGTGCTGGGCTAGCCAAAGATCAAGTTAAAATTTTTAGAACCCCATATGAAGCAGGGCACTATCTTAAAGCTCAGCTAAAAACAGGGGATGTTGTCCTTATTAAAGGAAGCCAAAATGGAGTATTTACCGAGGAGGTAGCACGTATTATCCTTGAGGAGAAGCTGAACCCCGCTGAAGTACTGGTACGCCAATCAGAAGCTTGGCGGCGCAAGAAAAAGATCGCGTTTCGGCAATGAACGAAAGAAGGTATATATGAAAGAATTTGATTTCCACACCACTCAAGCTTACATGCGAGATGCGTGGCTGCCATTTGATGATGCCAATCTAAGTATTGCAAGCTCTCCCGTACTGTATGGTTTATCTATCTATACGGTTTTGGCAGCAAATTG
>JBBSBN010000004.1:0-21724 GCA_038251205.1 Candidatus Saccharimonadia bacterium
CCCAGGCGCGCCAGAGTGGCAATGTGGGCTACCTCATCAATAGTCAGTTTACTCATACTATAATTCTAACCTGAAAAGCCAAAAATATGAATCAAGAAGTTTTGGACTTATTAATTTAATTTTTTATATCCTTCTTTTTGAATACTAGAGCATTTTTAGAAACGCCAGCTCATCCACAACTTTAACACCCAACTTCTGGGCCTTCTCATATTTACTGCCCGGCTCTGCGCCAACTACGACATAGCTCGTATTCTTTGATACTGAGCTTGTGACACCTCCACCCAATGCCTCGATCTTCGCACTGGCCTCACCACGCCCCATTGACTCGAGCGTACCTGTGAGTACCCAAGTTGTATCAGTAAATTTACCTTTTCTCGACACAGCTTCATGCTCAACTTTGACACCACTTTTTAAAAGATTAGCGACTAATTTTTGGTTCGTCTTATTGGCCAGCCACTTACTCACGCTTGCGCTCACCACACTACCGATCCCTGCCACAGATTCAGTCTCTTCTGATGAAGCTTGCATGAATCGACCAAGAGTTCCGAAGTGACGAGCTATGTCTGTGGCAGTCTTAGCGCCAACATGGCGAATACCAAGGGCATATATAAAACGTCCGAGGCTAATCTTACGATGAGCATCAATCGATTCGATAAGATTCTGAGCAGATAATTCGGCAAACCTATCTTGACTCAATAAGTCTTCTTTTTTGAGTCCAAATATATCCGCTGGTGACTCCACTAATCCAACTTCCATCAGCTGAGCTAAAATCTTCTCACCGAGACCATCAATATCAAAGGCGGCTTTCGATACAAAATGGATCAGTTGTTGCCAGCGTACCTCGCTATAATCCATATCAGCCAGCCTAGCCACTGCCTCACCGGCCGGCCGCACCACCGCCACGCCGTTAATCTTACGCGGCATTTTGAAACGTTTTTCTTTACCGGTACGAAGTTCTTTGATGGGGCCAATTACCTCCGGGATAATATCTCCTGCCTTCTGAATAATAACGGTATCACCTATCAGTATTTCTTTTCGTTTGATCTCATCTTCATTGTGAAGTGTTGCTCTTGCTACGGTGCTACCCGCAACGACTACCGGCTTAAGAACAGCGTACGGAGTCACCGCACCGGTGCGGCCAATAGACACCCGGATGTCTTCAAGAATGGTTGTGGCAGTCTCAGCTGGGTATTTGAAGGCGACGGCTGCGCGCGGTGCCTTCCCCACCACGCCGGCTTGGGCAAAATCGGCATTCGAGTTCACACTGATCACTAGCCCGTCGATATTAAAAGGAAGATTCGCCCGCTTTTTAAACCAATAGGTTCGAAACTTTTGAATTTCCTCTAAGTTTTTCATCACCCGCTCTTGACCAGCAATTTTAAACCCAAGTTCCTGTGCTAATGTATGCTCATCAGCATGAGTATCCAATCCTGGTAGATCCATCTCAATACCGTAAGCAATAAAATCAAGTCCACGACTAGCTGTCACCGAAGGGTCTAATTGTCGAACACTGCCAGCGCCAGCGTTACGCGGATTAGCGAATAATGGCAGGCCGGCTTTCTCACGCTCTGTATTCAGCTTAGCAAAGGCTTTTTTGGGAAACACCACTTCACCGCGTATCTCAAAATGCGTATACACCTCGGCGGGTACACCACGGGTTCGTTTTAAGTAATGTGGCACAGTCTTAATTGTCTGCACGGTATGTGTCACATCTTCTCCTACATAGCCATCCCCCCGCGTAATAGCCTGAGCTAGCACGCCGTCATCATAAATGAGGGCCATTGCTAACCCATCCATTTTCAACTCACCAAAATACTCGATCGTAGTTTTCCCAAGTCGCTTATGGATGCGCTTTTCCCAAGCGGCCAGCTCTACTTCATCAAATACGTCTTGTAGACTCAGCATCGGTGCTGAATGCTTCACATTGGCAAATTTGGCTGTCGCCCGCCCACCCACTACCTGAGTTGGCGAATCTGAGCTGGCGAGCTGCGGATACTTGCTTTCAAGCTCTTTGAGCTCATTGTTGAGACTGTCATAGATTGCATCACCGACAGTTGGCTTATCGTCCTCATAATATTCTCGCCGATAGCGGAGCAGAAGATTGCGGAGTTCTGCGGCCCGCTCGGTAGGTGGGGTTTTAGTCTTCGGTTTCGACTTTGCCATTGGCCATTTGAGCTAGCTTTCGCCCGCCTAAGTTGTCATAAATTGCATTCATGTAGATTGCTAACAATGGGACGGTAATAATAAGAAGCACACCATTGATTATACTTCCAGCCAGAACATTCTTACCAACTGCCGGGATCAAACCAAACCCTTGTAACACCAGTCCACTTAAGATTCCGATCACAACAAAATAAATTAGATAATTCCAGAACAAATGCCACCATCGTCGACGACTAAGTCGCCAAGCATATTTGATGGCTCGTCCCGAGCTTACCTCGGGGTCAATTACGGCAACTATGGCCAAGCTGAGCCGAAGACCGAAATAGATCGCAAGCATCGACACCAAAACACCAAGCCCAACAAACAGGATTGACGCGCCATAGCTAACAGCCAACAACATCACAAATGCACCCACAATGAATGGGATAAAACTTGCGGCAATTATGAGTGATACAAGCAAGAATGGTAAAAATCGCATCGTGCTTGCGACATAAATTTGACGTACCTTGGGCGCGTGATTAGCCAATTCTTTCGGATCACCACTACTTGCTTTCGTCGGCCGGCCTTGAGCCAGCCATAGGAGAGCTAAGAAACACAGAAGTCCGGCTAGAAATAATATCAACGAGAAATCAGCCGCATTACCCTGTGAGCTGGTATAGGTTCGTAAAATTGAACTTGGGATCAATATTACAGTCGCAGTTACTAAATATGCTTTACTATTACGACGGAACTTCCTTAATGAATACTTGATAAGCTCCCAGCGCGAGCGCACTGGCATAGCTTTAGCCGGACGATTTTTTTTCTTTTTAGACGGCATTTTCCATGGTCTCCAGTTTTTTAATTCGATCTTCGATTGGCGGATGGGTGCTGAAAAGATTTGATAACCAACTTCGCGAGTCCTTACCTGCTACATTCGCCCGAAAGGGATTGACGATGTAGAGACTCGAGGTTGCTTTATTGGCTTCTTTGAGTGGCTTTGTGTCGCCACTAATTTTTTTAAGAGCGCTGATAAGGCCTGCGGGATAGCGCGTCAAAAGTGCGCCCGAAGCATCGGCTAGATACTCGCGCTTTCGAGATACTGCTAGCTGCACGAGGAATGCAATAAGCGGCGCAAGAATGGCAAGTACGATACCTATAGCCATAAATATGGCCTGCGATTGTCCGCCACTATTGCTGTTGTTGTCATCTCCACCAATGCTCCCCCAAAATGCAAAGCGCAAGAACCAATCTGAGAGCAAGGCGATGATTGCCACAAGCACCACCACCAGCCCCATAAATCGAATGTCATAATTTCCCACATGACTGAGTTCGTGGGCGATAACACCCTCAAGCTCAGACTTATCAAGTCGTTCGAGTAATCCGGTTGTCACGCAAACCACGCTATGAGCTGGGTCTCGACCGGTCGCAAATGCATTCGGTGCATCATCGTGGATGATATAGATAGTTGGGGTTGGCAATCCGGCAGTTATTGCTAAGTTTTCAACGGTCCGGTATAGCTCTGGTGCATCTTTCTTCTCGACTTTTTTAGCTCGAGAGGCGGCCAAAGCAATCTTATCCGAATTATAATAGCTAAGCCAAGCATAACCAACCGCGAAGATCGTCACGAAATAGAGAATTGTCTGATTATGAAACGCTAACGAGAATATCCAACCCAACAATGTCACGATAATGATAAATACGCCGATCAAAAGCCAGCTTTTGCGCTTATTTGCGGCTACTTCAGTGTACATGGTTACTATTATACCTGGTTCAGCGGACTGAAAACAGCGCTACAGCTTTATCGATGCAACTTATCTTGCGTCATTTAGAACTTAACACCAACTGGCTTTTCGACTTCGGCTTTTTGAGTAGCATCTACATCAAAGAATGTGTAGGGCTTAAATCCTAACATTTGACCAAATAGCTTGGTCGGGAAGACTTGAAGCTTGGTGTTAAAGTCACGAACATTACCATTGTAGAAGCGTCGCGCAGCTTGAATTTTATCTTCAGCGTCTACTAGCTCTTGCTGGAGTTGCAAGAAATTTTGATTGGCCTTAAGTTCAGGATAATTTTCAGCGACCGCAAAGAGCGATTTCAGCGTACCACTTAGTGCGTTGTCGGCCTGCGCTACTGCATTCGGGTCGGATGGAGCAGCAGCCATAGCAGCTGTACGGGCCTTTGTAACATTCTCGAGTACTGACTTCTCGTGAGTAGCATAGCCTTTAACTGTCTCTACAAGATTCGGGATGAGATCAAATCGACGCTTCATCTGGACAGTTATATCAGATAAGGCTTCGTCAGCCCGGTTCTTACCCCGAACCAGACCATTGTAAATAACAACAAGAATAACCCCAACTAAGACAATAATGCCGATAATAATCCAAAGCGCACTCATGAATAACTCCGATTTATGGCTACATTATAGCACAAAAGCGCTATATCAAATGATTACTTGGTGGGTGATGAGGGGCTCGAACCCCCGACCTCCTCGGTGTAAACGAGGCGCTCTAGCCAACTGAGCTAATCACCCAAAGTTCTATTGTCATTATTGCAAATCCGCGCCCAAGCCGCAAAGCACTCGATTCAAACTTTGCGTTTCCCAGCCAGAATTGCACCAATGAGGCTCAAAATACCGAAAGCCAATATACTAATTCCTACTTGCAGATAATTGTGTTGAACGGCAATATAGCCAACCATCGCCAGAAGTCCACCGACCAACCCCCATATATAAAGAAAAGCTGAGTTTGGCTTTGCACTGCGCCGGCGCAACAGCCAATAGATGATCGGCAAAACGAGTGCTACTAGAATAAGAGGGTTTGGCCAGTCAAAGAGACCTTCTGGGGTTCGAGCAGCGATGAGTACCATAATAGCAGCTACACCGGCATAAGCCAGAGTAAATGGCACATAAAAAAGCAGCTTGAGGCCACCCATATGTTTGATTTTATTCATACCTATTATTTCCTTCGGAAAAATTACAAGATTGCTTTGTAGTATATCCTATTTTTACAAAAATGCAATGCTAGATTGTTGACAATCGTATTACGGTTATGGTTATATGTAAGTAATCATACTGTATATTACTTAACGCCTGCCATATAATTCAATAATGAAAACAAAAAAAATTACTTCGAAACATCTTCTCCATTCAGTTGGTTTTATTATTATGGCTGGGCTGCTTTTGGTAGGACTTGCCTCCGGCAAGCACAAGCAAGCCTTTACTATGAAAGTAGATGCGGCCGTAGCCTGCCCCAGCGCTTCAGCTAGCGGTTCTGCTACCACGACGACAAATGTTGCAGCAGCAGGTACCTACTATCTATGGTCGCGCATCAGTGTACCTTCCAACGCTGATTCTTACTATCTGAAAGTTGATAGCACCTGCTACAAAGTAGTTGGATCTAATCTAAGCCCTAACACATACGGTTGGGTAAACTTCGAGAATGCTACCCAAGCAAGCGTGATAAAGCTAGCACTCGCAACCGGTCAGCACAATATCGGACTAATCGGCAATGAGGATCAGGTAAAAGTAAATCGACTTATCTTTACAGTTGATGCGAACTGCAAGCCGACGGGCAATGGTGATAATTGTGCTAACCCGGTAGTGGATGCGCCGCCAACCGTCAGCATTTCCACACCGAGCGATAACTCAACGGTCAGTGGTATTGTCCCGATATCTGCAACTGCTGTGGATGACGTGAAGATCTCTAGGGTAGATTTCTATCTCGACAACGTATTACTAAGCACCAAGACCGTCACCCCATATAGCTACAATTGGGACACAACCACTACTACCAACGGCGCCCACACTCTTCGGGTATCAGCAACCGATTCTGCTAATCAAACGGTCAATACGACCCTGAGTTTGAATGTACAACAACCACCACCACCAACTGGAACAGTCCATATCACCTCCCCCGTTAGCGGTTCAGCTGTCTCGGGTAGTGGTGTGGCATTTACCTCCGGCACGACAAATCTCTCTAGTATCACAAAAATGGAATACTTACTGGATCAAGCATCCATTATTGGCACCGCCACCACTGCTCAATCGAGTTGGGCAATTCAATGGGATAGTACAAAAACAGCAAATGGTAATCATACGGTTATCTCACGGGCCACTGCCGGCGGTAAGACATATGACAGTACGCCGCTCATTATAGTGGTTAATAACCCTACTGGAGATACCAAAGCACCCTCAACTTCAGGTGGACTTAAGCTGACCAAGCTTCGCAATCATGTCGCTGTCCTCAGCTGGGTCGCAAGTAGCGACAATGTCAAAGTCGTCAACTACTACATCTATCTAAATAACCGCCTGACCGCTAAGCTAGGTAGTACCGCCACCTCTTATACCTACTCCAATCTCGTTACCCGAACCAACTACACAGTCACCGTAATTGCAGTTGATGCGGCCAGCAATCAATCCGTCCCCGCTAGCATTAATTTCAAAACTAAAACAGGATGTTTGGCTACCCTATGTCTCTAAATCCACAACTTAGTTCAAAACTATCTAAGCGCCAGCGAGTTGTCGCCTTTACTACCATTGCAGTGGTTCTTGTGATCGCCGGCTTCTTCCTTCTGCGATCCCATGCAGCGCAGCCAGCAATTGCCATAGAAGCAGAGAGCTTTACACCCAATGGAACAGCTCAAATCGTGTCTGACCCCACAGCTTCAGATGGTAAGGCCATTCAATTCAAAACTGCAACAACTTTGCCGGAGGCTTATCACACCTGTTACCCTGACGCGTTTTGTAATTCGGCTAATCAAGCGGTGATTATGAACGGAGTAAACATACGCTATGTGGGGGGTGGTAATTTAAGCCTCGTCAGCCTTGCTCAAATGCAGAAGATCAAAGTTAAGGGCTTTAATTCGGCCCGCTTCGCAATGGATTGGCGAGTTTTTCAGCCATCAGCCGGCGTTGGCGGCTTTAGCTCAAAAGCTTTTGACAACCTAAAAACTGCCGTTGATAATGCTACAGCCGCTGGAATTAATGTAATCCTTGATCCAATACACTTTGGCCAAAATGGTGATAATTGTGGCACTAGTGGCACGAGTAAGCTATGTATACCTTCCTGGGCTAGAGTTAGCTCCGGTGGCACATACCAAGGTAGCGTAACGAGCGTTAAAACTAACGCCAAGGATTATATTGAGAAGATTGCCAGTACATATGCCAGTAATCCAACAGTCGTCGCGATTGATTTAACAAACGAGCCGAAACCCGAACCAGCGGGCGGTGATGAGCTAATCGTGTCTATGTACAATACTCTGATAGGTTGGGCAAGGGCCAAAGATAGCGATAAAATCTTGATGATAGAGCCTGACAGTGGTGGGAAAAAAGCCTCACTCAGCGCGCTTAAAACTCTCACGAGAAAAGATAATGTTGTGTATTCATTCCACGATTATTTTGGCGGCGCACACAACTCTAGCGGGACGCTTATTAGCGGCTGTAGTGCCGGCGGCTATAGTAGTAGTGGGTTTGATAATTGTGGTTACCGAACGTATGAGAGCGGCGCAGGCTATCCTCAAATTCGACCGGATGATCTTAAGGCTACAATAAAGGAAAATAAGGCTGTGCTCGATGATCCAGCCATACAACTCCCGCTTTGGATTGGTGAATACGGCATTATAGATGGTGGTGCACATCCTGATCAATGGCGCATAGACATAACGGCCGCATTCAAGGAATATAAGCTTGGCCGAGCTTACTGGCAATATGCTAACACAACCAACGACCCTGCTAGTTCGAATATGTCGATGACAGTTGAAGGATCGGACACTCCAGGAGCTTTCAAATCCTGGGTTTCACAGCTATTTTAGCCTGATTAGTGCTCAGCGAATGGTGTTCCAAAGATGCCGACAGCAATCTCAACAATATTCTGTTGCTTTATAGAAATAGGGTTAATCAAAACAACACCGCCGAGATGACAGTGCTGTTTGTTGGCGGAAGGTTTACTTCCAGCCGAAGGCCTGGCTCAAGATCCAGAGCGTGACCGCAATGGATATGAAAAACAGACCTAGACCAACTGGACTACCCCAGCTGAACCACGAACCCCACGAGCGCCAGTGTTTCAGACTGTTCTCATGGCTGTAGTCGTAGTCCTTTTGGTGATCTTGGAGACTTTTGCCTTTATGTTGCATGGTGTCCCTTTGTTATTTGATGAGGACCTGTCGCCGAACGGGTTCGACGATATCCAGCAGCGGCGCAGGCCTACTCATTCATCTCTAGCGGTCTTTATAGTCCGGCCATGTCATTCGCCGAATGAGCAGCGCATGGTTGTAAGGTGACGACCACTTTAGCTGTATTTAATCATAAGATAATAGATATGACAATAATGCTTAGTCTTTTCGAAGAACTTTATCCATAGCTTTTCCATGAGCTAACTCATCGATCAGCTTGTCTAAGTAACGAATTTCCTGCATGGTTGGCTCCTTGATGTCTTCCACTCGAACACCGCATATCACGCCCCTAATTAAAGATCGCTTCGGGTTCAAACGAGGAGCTTTCGCATAAAAAGTTTCGAGATCAGTTTGCTTCTCCAGTTGGGCTTCTAACCCTTTTTGAGTATATCCAGTTAGCCAATGTATGATTTCCTCAACTTCTGCTTTAGTGCGACCTTTTTTCTCAGCTTTGGCCACATAATGAGGATATACGCTGGCGAAGCTTATCGTATAAATGCGATGTTTTTGCTTTTCCATAAATAATTTATTTCTTTTTACGCTCAGCTTTGCCTTCATTTAACTTCGCCTGAGCCTTAACTAATTTCTTGATGATCGTGGTAGGAACTTTTTGGTCATAACGTATTTGAAATGTTACACTGCCGGTTTTATAGCCTTTCTCTTCGAGCAACTCCCGATCGGCACGAGAAAGCCCATCCCAAACTTCAAAGCCGATATGATTCTTGTACACATCACACCCCCCAACCCAGCCATGATATTTATAGTATGGCTTGCCATAGCCTATCTTTTCATCAGCTTCAGGTATTGCAGAACTCACAGCTGCCCTTATCTCATTAAGATGAGGCCGCGCCTCTTGTGCTGCTGCTGAGATGTATTCGTCAACGCTTTTAACCGTATAGTTTGTCATGGAATTACTTAGTCAAATGAACCGGTCTTAACCTCACCGGCTCTTTTATAATTAGCGATGATGACACCACTCGGCGATGTTTTGGAGTCCAGTAGTTCGAATGCGACTGGCATTGTCCCTTCTGCGAATAGCTTCTTACCGCTGCCGAGCGTCACGGGAAATGTCTTGAGCCATAGTTCGTCTATAAGATCATTCTTGAGCAAAGTTTGTATGAGCTTGCCGCTGCCGTGAACTTGCAGCATTGGTCCTTCTTTTTGCTTGAGCTTCTTGATCTTCGCGACTACATCTCCCTCGATGAGGACGGAGTTTTCCCAAGATAATGTGGGTGATGAGCTAGAGACGACATACTTTGACGCTTTATTAAATGGAGCAGCGACAGAGCCTGCTGGATCTTGCTTCGGCCAATACCCCGCGAAAATATCATAGGTTTTTCGCCCCAAGAGCAAGTCAAATGGCATACTCATTTGTTTGCCCATTATTTCGCCAGCAAAGTCGTCAAAATAAGGAACAGTCCAGCCACCATAGGCAAAGCCATCTGAGGTGTCTTCCTCTGGTCCTCCGGGTGCTTGCATAACCCCATCAAGCGAAATAAAAGTTAGAATAACAAGTTTTCTCATAGTCTTATATTATCAAAACCTAAATAAAAAACCATGGCATGACATAAACAGAAGTGCCTATTTTTCAGTTTGCCATAATATTCGATCGATAGGCCCATTTTTGGACTTCGACTTTATATTCTTATATGACTGTTGCACGATTTGCTTAAGAATTGGCAGCTCTATATCGCTAAGCCGCTTGATATAAATACAATACCCAGTAGCAGTATGTTTACCGAGCTTAGTCAGTAATTCGGAGTAGCGTGCTGTGCCATCCATCAGATAAACGGTGATCTTGCCTTTTCTTGGGTAAAATCCAATAACGATGCCGTCGCCTTCGCGCCCACTGTCATATTTGTAATGGTAAGTATCGAACCCAAGAGTGCCCACATTCCACAGCTTTGGTGCGTGGCCACTTATGTGCTGCATCATTTCAATCAGCACTTGGCTGTCTTTTGCGGTTTGCTCTTCAAGTGAAGCAATATAGTCTTTAACCTTATCCTTCAACTACTGCCTCAAAGCCTCCATACGCCATCTTCTTCATATCAGTTGGCATTTCAAAATCGCCTTGGTCCTTATAGCTTTCGCTCATCTCTTCCATCACTTTTTTGTTTACTTCATCACGGTGCTCTTTAGAGTTAAAAACAATAAATGAGAACCAGACATTTTCATCGTTATTTGCACCGGTCATTTCGGCAAAAGCACGAGATTTTTCATCACCCATTTCTTGTTGCTTCAGATCATTACCTCTGCACTCAAAGTATTGAAGCGCACCGTGCTTCATCCATGAATCCCGACCCATTTCTGCCATCTTTTGGTATTCTACTTCTTTTCCTTTAGGCACTACCAATACAAAACCATCTACATATTTTGCCATTTTAAATACCCTTTCTAATTTAATAATTTATTAGACATAATTGTAACAAAAAAACACCCACTGGGTGTAAATTGTCTAACAGTTTTGGTGCGGGTACCGGGACTCTAACCCGGGGCCTCTTCCTTGGCAAGGAAGCGCTCTAAACAACTGAGCTACACCCGCTTATGAGTGATTCTGGTGGCGCCTGTTGGAATCGAACCAACGACACATGGCTCTTCAGGCCACTGCTCTACCGACTGAGCTAAGGCGCCATGTGGCTTGCCCATATTCGAGGTGTGGGAGTGCAGATGAACAACCGCTATCGTAGCAGAAATTGACGGATTTGGCCAGAGCTTTTATAATAGCCTGTTTTCCACTATAATATACACGTTTTGATAGTGATTTTGGCGCGTTGGCCGAGGAGTTAGGCGAAGGTCTGCAAAACCTTTCACACCGGTGCGACTCCGGTACGCGCCTCCATAGCAAAAGTCCCAGCTGAGTGCGGGCGGGTGGTGGAATTGGTATACACGTTTGACTTAAAATCAAATGCCGCAAGGCTTGTGGGTTCGAGTCCCGCCCCGCCTACCAGGGCAATTAGCTCAGTTGGTTAGAGTGCACGGTTCACATCCGTGAGGTCAGAGGTTCGAATCCTCTATTGCCCACCAGAAACATATCCATTTTGATAAATTTTACGGTACAATACATACATGTGGACTGAATGGCTCAAAGACATTGCATTTATTATTCTTTTCGGTGGCTTGCTGCTGCTTTGCTGGTTTGCCACTCGTATGATCGCCAATCGTTTCTTCAAACGTAAGCTTGATTGGCTGGCAACCCTCGCTTGGGCGCTTCCAGCTGCTGGGATTATCGGCTGGATTGTATTCACTGTATACTTCTATATTAATATCAATTATTAGCTGTGAATAAGGATCTGCAACAACTGCTCGAGGGTGAAGAGGAGCGGCAAGATACTACGCTGAATTTGATCGCCAGCGAAAATTACCCGAGTCGTGAAGTCACACTGGCTCTTACCTCTCTGGCCGGATCTAAATATGCTGAGGGCTATCCGGGTAATCGCTACTACGGGGGATGCGCGACGATTGATGAGATCGAGCAGCTCGCCATCAACCAAGTGCAACAGCTATTTGGTGCTCAGTACGCCAATGTCCAACCTCACTCGGGCAGTAATGCCAATCTTGCGGTATATTTCGCGCTCTTAGACCAAGGGGATCAAGTCTTAGCGCCGAGCTTAGACTGTGGCGGCCATCTGACCCATGGCTCGCCGGCAAGCGTTACGAGCAAGCTCTGGCAGTTTGAGCACTATGGCGTAGCAGATACTGGCATCTATGATTATGATGCGATTGCCACTCAAGCCAAGAAGTTTAAGCCCAAGCTCATCATCGCTGGTACTTCTGCCTATCCGCGTGCGATTGACTGGAAGCGGTTCGCTGAGATTGCCAAAGAAAGCGGCGCTCTGCTTATGGCCGATGTCGCCCACCTCTCGGGCTTGATCGCTGGCGGTGTGTTTGATTCGCCAGTGGATCTCGCTGATGTCGTGACAATGACGACCCAGAAGACCTTGCGCGGTCCGCGGGGCGGAATAATTCTCACTAATGATGCTGAGCTGGCCAAAAAGATTGGTCAAGCAGTTTTTCCAGGCTTGCAGGGTGGTCCGCATGAGAATGTGATCGCTGCCAAGGCCCAGGCACTTATCGAGGCTAGCACGCCAGAGTTCAAAACCTACGCCAGTCAGATCATCACCAATGCACGCGTGCTGGCTGATGCCCTGCTTGATGCTGATGTTACGCTCTGGACCAAGGGTACCGACACTCATTTGCTCAACATCGATACCAAAAAAAGTTTTGACATGGACGGCAAGGCAGCCGAGCAAAAACTTGAGGCTGCTGGGATTGTGACCAATCGTGAAACTCTACCGGGCGACAGCTCCCCCTTAAAACCATCGGGCATTCGCTTGGGTACTCCAGCCCTCACCACTCGCGGGATGCGCGAGGCTCAGATGCAGAAAATCGCTGAGCTCATCGTAATGGTCCTACGCGATGATGAATCGGTAACATTGGAGGTGCGAAATCTATGTCAGCTCTTTCGAATATAATTGTAATAGCTGAAGTCAAAACCCGCTCACCTTTCGGCTGGAAAGCGAAGCAGAGCTGGTATGACTTGCTTGAACTCGCCATAGAATTTGGTGATATAATCTCGATCCACACTGACGAGCGTTGGGGCGGATCGCTTGAACTCGTGCGGAGGGCTCGAGCTGCTACCGACAAGCCTATTCTGGCAAAAGGTATTCACACTCATGATCGCGATATCGAGCAAGCTCTTGAAGCCGGAGCTGACTTTGTGCTAGTGGTCGGCCGAGTACCACAGATATTGGCAGAACATTGCTGGCTAGAACCAAATTTACTGGCTGAGCTACATATGCTACCCAAAGGTGCGAAAGCTGTCTGGAATAGCCGAGATCTAGCTACCGGCAAGCGTAAAACAGAAACATTTACTCAAGCACGAGCGGAGTGGGATGGCTGGCTGTACCAAGCCAGTAAGATTCGCTCAGTGAGTGATATCGAGGCAGGAGCAGATGCAGTGCTTGTCGGCAGTCACTTGCCAGAATTTACTGATTCGCTGAAGAAAGTAGGGGTGCGATGAGCGCTCGAATATTTGATGGTAAGGTGGTGGCTGACAAGATTATCGCCAAGCTCAAGAATGAAGTTGCTCAGATGAATGAGCAGCCGAGATTGGCCATTGTAGCGATAGTGCCCGACTCAAGTACCATCTCGTATCTGCGGGCGAAGCAGAAGCGCGCTGCCGAAGTTGGCATCGAGCTAGAACTACACGAGATCAAACAAGCCAGTCAGTCCGAAGCTGAATTGCTGATTGGTCAGCTGGCGGCTAACCCACTTATTCATGGTCTTATGATCCAGCTACCGCTTCCTCCTACGCTTGACCAATCAGCGCTCATCCGACTCATACCACCAGAGAAGGATGTCGATGGTCTTCGCTTTGTTGATCTGCCCATACCAGTATTTGCGCCAGCTGCGGTCATGGCGGTGCTTGCAGCCCTGGATGACAGCGGCATACGTCCTCGTCACGATACAACTAAAAAAGTCGTCATCGTTGGCCAAGGTGGGGTTGGCCTGCCGCTTGCCAAAATCCTACAAGGAAGTGGCCTGCCAGTCGAAACGGCTGATGAGCACACCAAAGACCTTGCTAATCTGACCGCCAAAGCTGATGTGCTTATTAGTGCTGTTGGGAAGGCCAATCTAATAAGCGCTGAGATGGTCAAAGCTGGAGCAGTCGTGATCGACGTCGGCGTATCCATCCAGGATGGCCAGCAAGTTGGTGACATCCAGTTTGAAACTGTGGCGTCCAAGGCAGCATTCGTGACTCCTCCAAGGAGTGGAATTGGTCCTTTGACGATCGCTTGTCTAATGCAAAATGTAGTAACGGCTGCGCTAAATCAAAGCCAAACTACAAAATGAAAAGATATAACGATATATCGCTTGACAGCGTGAAATCGATAGCGTAGCAAACTTATTAAAGATATATCGCCATCTATGAAATCAGCATTTTCAGCCAAGAATGTATATAAGCACTTCGGTGATGTCAAAGCCTTAAATGGAGTCAGTCTTGAAGCTGAGGAAGGCAAAATTTTTGCATTACTCGGCCCAAATGGAGCAGGTAAGACAACACTCGTACGTATGCTCTCCACCCTACTCAATCCCGATAAAGGGAATGTAACGGTATTTGGCTTTGATACCGCAACACAAGCCCATGAAGTGCGAGAAGTTATCGGACTAGCTGGTCAGTCGGCTGCCCTCGATGAATATTTGACGGGCTATGAGAACATTCTTATGACTGGTCGTCTGTACCATCTATCAAGCAGTGAGGCGAAGAAACGAACTACTGAATTACTCAAGCGCTTGCATCTAACCGATGCGGCTGACCGGCCGGTTCGCACGTACTCAGGTGGCATGCGGCGCCGACTTGATCTTGGAGCTAGCCTGGTTGGTCAGCCAAAGGTGCTTTTTCTTGATGAGCCAACCACCGGCCTTGATCCGCGTACTCGGCTTGATCTCTGGGAAATTATTCGTGAACTCGTAGCTGAAGGTCGCACTATCTTGCTCACCACTCAATACCTCGAAGAAGCTGATGCGCTGGCTGATAAGATCGCCGTCATGAATGATGGCAAGATTATTGCCGAGGGCACGAGCGACCAACTGAAAGACCGACTTGGTGGTGATGTTGTTGAGTTTGAGCTGACAAATGCACAGGCCAGCAAGAAAGCCCTTACCGCCGTACGCTCTTTCGCTAAAAAAGCCCCGAACTACGATGAATCCAGCCAAACCGTAACAGTACCGGTGACAAATGGTGCTAAGAGCTTGATGGGTATTGTACAAGCCTTAAATGACGTAAAAGTTGAAGCAGCTTCAATGTCGCTTCACCGGCCATCGCTTGATGATGTGTTCTTGAATCTAACTGGCCAGCGCGCCAAGCCTACACCTGAGAAGAAAAAATCCAAGAAAAAGCAGGCCCAGTCATGAATATCGGCCGCTCGCTCTATAACTCAATTCGCGATACCTGGACAATAACCCAGCGTAATCTCTATCGCTTCATTCGCCTGCCCCAGCTCTTGTTCTTCAGCTCTATCCAGCCAATCATGTTCCTGACGCTATTTAATTTCGTTTTTGGTGGCGCCTTAGCGAGTAGTCCTGGCGTGCCCGGAGGCTAGTACATTGACTTCCTGCTTCCTGGAATCCTCGCTCAAACCATCATGTTTGGTGGCGTACAGACTGGCATTGGTTTGGCCGAAGACATGGGCAAAGGCATCATCGACCGCTTCCGTTCATTACCAATGAGCCGCATGGCGGTGGTATCCGGTCGAACTATTTCAGACACGATCCGAAACCTATCAGTAGCCATCATCATGATCACTGTTGGATTTTTGCTCGGCTTTCGTTTTCAAAACGGACTTGATGGTGCTCTCGGTATGGTTGGAATCATTCTACTCTTTGGCTATGCCCTATCGTGGGCTTTTGCCTACATCGGTATGAGTGTAAAAGATGCCGAAACTGCCCAGCTCGCAAGCTTTGTCTTTATCTTCCCGCTGACCTTTGCCAGCGCTGCCTTCGTCCCAATCCAGACCATGCCCTCATGGCTTCAAGCCTTTGCCCGCAATCAGCCGGTGACATTCGTAGTCGATGCCGCACGACAGCTCGCGCTTGGCCTGCCTCCGACGGGAGCTGTTTGGAAGTCTGCCCTCTGGTCACTCGGCCTGCTCGCCTTCTTTATGCCGCTTGCGATTCGCAAATACAAGAGCCGAGTCTAGGACCTCTCTCAGCCGAGAATTCTTTCGGCCAGCCAGATCCACTTCGGATCAGCGTCAGCTTTTTTGAATAAATGAATGCGATCACAATTATAATCAACCGATAGGTTCTTGCCGCTAATAATTGCTACCGTATCATCGACAGCACCTTGATCTGATAGATTGTTGGCAAGGGTGATGTGCGGGACAAAATTATCAAATTCTTGGTTTTGTTCCATGAACGTAGGTACTTTTTGTAGCAATGCATTGTGCATGATCGTTAGACTCGGATCCGGCTCAACTGCAAGATAGACTACATTAGCATCATCACCATTGAGAAACCATTCGATATGATCCGCTTTAATTGACAGCCAACCCTTGGGTAAATCGAGTTGGCCAAGCTTCTGGATTGCGCTTGCATCATCGAGCTGAGCCGTACCGGGGCGAGTCAGGGTTACGTGTGGGGGCATAATTATTTTCCAAAACTTGTTCTGGAATTTTTTTTGAACAAATTCAATCTGAGCTGAAACATCAGCCGGTAGAAGCGCAACAATAATGTAACGTGAATTAGTCTTTGACATAAGATTTTTTGGTGCGGCCGAGAAGACTCGAACTTCCACGCCCTTTTACAGGCACCAGCCCCTCAAGCTGGCGTGTCTACCAATTCCACCACGGCCGCATAGCTCTATCAATAAGAGCGAAGATATCTTACTACAAAAATCCTTCCGAGTCGACTACTTATGCACTCCTCGTGCCAAAAGATAGCCGATGTAGAAGCAGCCAACACCCGCCAGCATGAAAAGCGGGAAAATCAGGTAGCGATTGAGCACATAAGCAAAATAACGGGGCTGACTCCAGAATGAACGCTTATTCTGAGGTAATTTTTTGTAACGGCGGAGTGATAGTCGCCAAATTGCCGGCGCATTCCGAAAACCCCACCAGCCGACCCAAAAGAAAAATATACCTATCAAAAGATATAGTAAGATATTGTTCAGCCACGCTGCTGCAAGTAATAACAACGTCAAAAATAATACTGCTACTACAGGATTTGGTTTATATGTTTTGGTCAGTGCTTTGTAGACTCGACTCATTTATTGTAAGTACTCGGTAGGAAATCATGGAGATGCTTCATCGAATACTCTCGACGCATATGAGAGGCCGCGAAACGCTTACTAACATTAATCTTCACTTCTGGATTGAGCAGACCGTCGGGATCAAAGATATTCTTAACCTGCTCAAACAGGGCATACATTTTCTCGCCGTAGAGGTCTTTGAGATATGGTCCACGCAGGATACCATCATTATGTTCACCGCAGGTCGTACCACCCATCTTGATCACCGCTGCATAGAATTCATCCATCAATGCAAAAGCTTTCTTGCGATCTTGTAAGCTGGAAAGATTGAGAAATGGCTGCATGTGAAAATTCGCATTACCAGCGTGCCCCCAGATGGCAACTTGAATCTTGTATTTAGCAAATAGCTTATACACGCTATTCAAGAATTCTGGCATTTTCTCAATTGGCACTACCCCATCTTCAATGATCGGCAGAGCCTTCTTAGGACCACTGCTCATCCAAATCACAGCCGCGGCTCCTCGACGAATCTTCCACAGGGCAGTTTGTTCTTTGAGCTTATCCGACTGACTCATAGCATAGGCGGCGCCATGGAAAATCTTCACTACTCGCCGGGCTTTAGTGTTTCGGGTGGTTTTGTTCTTGTCATCGAACTCTACAAGTAGTGCTAGTTTTGGCAGCTTGTCCGGTACCAAACCTTCTATCATCTCTGGCTGGTTCTTGCGCAAGAAATCAAGCAAATAATAATCTACCACCTCCAGAGCACTCGGCTTCAGCTTGCTGATCTTCATGGTAGCTTCGGTGGCTTTCTCAATAGAATCAAAGAATCCAACCAAAAGCTGTGTATGCTCATTCCAGGGCTTGTGAGCTAGAGTAATTTCAGTGACCACCCCAAGGGTGCCTTGGCTACCAACGATAAGCTGACTGAGGTCAAAGCTACCATCCTTGCCCTTAACCCGTGATAGCGCATAGCCAGCAGAGTTTTTTGACACATGGGGTACATGTTTTGCAATCAAATCTTGATTGCTTTCGATAAGCTCGTCTATCCCTCGGTATATTTCGCCTTCAAAATTCCCAAGGGCCTTTTTCTTTTTCAGCTCACGCTTATTAAGCCGTTCGGTTGTAATGATGGAGCTATCTGCCAGCACAACTCGCAGCCGCTGGACATAATCACGAGTACTGCCGTATTTGATCGTCTTCTCACCAGCCGAATTATTGGCGATCGCGCCGCCAATAGTGGCAAAATCAATACTAGCTGGGTACGGCGGCATAAAGCGATGATGACTATGGAGTATGCCCTGCATATGTTTATAAATCATTCCGGGCTGCACCGTGATTGAGCTGCGATCATACTTCACGAGATGATTCATGTGGGCTGGGAATACCAGCATGGCGCCAGCTCCCAAGGCTCCGCCGGCTTGATCGGTGCCCTTGCCACGGGCCGTGATTGGGATTTTTGTCCCATCACGCATTTTATCCCCCAGATACCGCACGGTACTTACCACATCATCTTCATTGCGAGGATAGATGACAAGCTTCGGGGTAATAGTAAAAATACTACCATCAGTGCTGAAATAATCTCGAGCTTCTTTGCTGGTCGTAACTTCTCCGAGCAGGAGCCGCCCGAGGTCTCGTTCAATCGGCTGCATATACCTTAAGCATAGCAAGTTTAGCTAATGAGATAAAGACTTTGGTGCCGCGAAAAGGACTCGAACCTTCACGGGGTTGCCCCCACTAGCTCCTGAAGCTAGCGTGTCTACCAATTCCACCACCGCGGCGCGCTGGATTAATTGTGGATGCTGTTTTTCGCAACCCGCTCGTACCGTACGGCCCAAGTTTGTATATTATAGAACCGATCTGGGGGAGTTATCAAGGTTTGTAGGGGCGAGCTTGTCACAATCTTATTTTGGGCATAGAGATAATATGGACTATAGAGCACCACGGCTGGTGTATCAGCATCCCAGGTCTGCAAAAAAGCGAGGATTTTATTTCGTCGATTTATCGGATCTTTGGCCAGCCGAGCACTCTCGAGATACTTATCAGCCTCTGGGCTTTTGTAACTCGACAGGTTAAGCCCTGGATCGGCCACTTGGGTCGAGTGCCAGAAATTATAGGTATCCCAATCGGCACCTGTATTTTGCCCAAAAAGTATCATGTCATAGCGACGCGGCCGAATATAATCCTGCTCCAAGCTATCAAGATCTACTGCGGTTATGGTGAGCTTAACTCCGACTGTTGCGAGTTGGTGTTGGATTTCAGTGGCGGTTGCCACAAGCTCCGGAGAATTCACCGTCACCAGACTAAGTGTGGGGATTTTATTGTTATAGAGCTTAGCGAGATCTGCACGGGCCGTATTTGGATCATATTTCAGCTGACTGGCATAGCTGACATCAAATTGAGCTGGTATGAGTGGTAAATCTTGGGCTCGGGCCGCACTATTGGCACCAGCTGGTAGCTTGGTTAATGCTTCGCGGTTGATACTAGCGGTCAACCCGCGACGCACAGCTTTGTCCTTCAGTATGCCGCGCTGGGTGTTGAAAAATAATGCGATATAGCCTGGGCGATCAAGCTTACGCAGGTTGACTTGGCTTAATTTATGCATGATTTTGAGCTGTGAGGGCGATCCATCGCCAAAACCGAGTATTTGTTTCTTGCTATAGCCATCCGGCAGTTGGCTTGGCTCATCATAGAGCTGGAAGGTTACGCTATCGAGCTTTGATACCCCGGCATAGTATTTGCTGTTCCGCTGCAGATGAATAATTTGATTCTGCTCGGTATATGAATCAAAACTAAATGGTCCACTGCCAACTGGTCGCTGGTTAAACTCAGAAAGTCGTAGGGCTGTCGGATCAACTTGCGACAATAAGTGCTGCGGCAAGATTCCTACTGTAGTGAGATGAAGAAAAGACGGATAGCTAGCCGGCAGATCAAACTTTATGCTCGTAGGGCTCACAACCGTAGTTTTCACCCCTTTCCAATTGCTAATGAGCGATGAACGAGTATCAGGATTCTGGATGAGTCCGATTGTGAAAGCTATATCATCGGCCGTGAGCGGCGCACCGTCTTGCCAGTGTAAATTATCGCGAAGCTCAAAGCTAAAGCTACGAAAGTCGGGTGTGTTACTCCAGCTTTTGGCCATGTCCGCAGTAATTTGACCTGTGCCATCAAACTGAGTAAGTCCTGAAAATATTAGCCGATCAACATCGGATGAAGCACTCGAGTCAATCAGGATTGGGTTAAGTATCTTAACCCGTCCTACTAAGCCTTCACTATAATTACCTCCACTGATCGGCACCGTCGCTAAATAGTAGCTATCGAGTGCACGTAGCTGACGGACGATACCAAATAAACTTATCACTATTAATAATACTATGAGATAGAAGCGCCAGCCGGCAAATAAGAGCCTTCGCCAAGCACCATAGACATGACGCTGAAGATAATGAAGAGTCCAGGCATTCAAAAGCCAGGCCTGTCGTCTAGCTCTGCGCAAGGCTCGTCTTCGGCGAAAACGAAGGTAACCGAACACAGCTTAGGCGATGATTAGAGCCGCAATTATACTGCCACCAAAGATTACAGCCAGTACAATCGTGGCATAGAAAAGGATTTTTTCTAGACCACGGCGACTACGATAAGAGTTTGTCTCACCACCAAAACCACTACCAAGACTACTACCCTGATTTTGCAACAATATCACTACGATCAAGGCAGCAGCCGAGATCAAGGTGATAATTTGAGCCAAATGCTTCATGTGGCGAGTTCCTGTTTAGTTTTCTTGTCTTGTCCAAAAAGATCAGTCATAAGAAAGTTTACGAACCAAATAATGAGTACCGCTCCTATCGCTGACCATATTGAGTCAACATGGAGCTTGTGGTAAAAAAAGCTCGTTATATAGAGCATTAATGTGTTGACCACTAGCATAAATATTCCAAATGTTACAAGGATGGCTGGTAGACTGAGTAGGACAACAAGTGGTCGAACAAGCGAATTGACGATGGCGAATATGAGAGACGCTATGATCAAGACACGGAGCTTATCTCCGTAGCTAATGCCAGCAAATAGCTCAGCAGCTACCCAGAGACCTAAAAAGTTGACCACCCAACGGAACAAAAGTCGTTTTAACACCCGACTATTCTAGCATATTTTCAGGAGTAAAGCTACGTCTTTAGGCTGGGGTAGTCTTTGGCTTGGCAGACTGATTAGCTTTTCTTTTTGTCTTTTATTTGAGCTAGCTTAAAGACACTTTTGCCGCTGACTTTCATACGTGGAGTGCGTTTTTTTTCCCGAGCTGCAGCACGTATTTTGGCTTTTTTAATATTTTGGCTGCCTTTCACTTCACGTACTCTCGGATAAGTTTAGCTTTTTTGCCGACTATTTGAGTAAGCTCAGCCTCGCTGGCCGCTTTTACGCCTGCCACTGAGCCAAAGGCACGTATGAGTTGCTTGCGGGTGGTGGGACCAACGCCAGGAATACTATCGAGTAGGCTGGTTTTGGTACGTTTGTCTCGGAGATTGGTGTGATAACTAACGGCGAAGCGGTGCGCCTCATCACGCAACCGTTGCAAAAGCTGGAGGATTTTTGAATCATAGGGCAAGTTGATGGTCGTAAACTGTTTCGAAACTGCATCATAGGTAATAACTTGTTCAAGGCGCTTGGCCAGCCCGGCGG
>JBBSBN010000005.1:0-20268 GCA_038251205.1 Candidatus Saccharimonadia bacterium
GATCGGCTTAGTAGCAGGAGCTAGCATTGGACCTGAATCGTCTCTTATGACGATTGGCGGCTTTATTGGTAGCTGGGCCGGGCGCAAACTCAAGCTGGCTAAACAAGAGCTCGGTGCTCTTATGATCATATCAGTGGGTGGTGCGCTTGGAATCCTGCTTGATGCACCTATCGCGGGTCCCGTGATGTTTGCCGAGCAGCCACCAGTAGAAGATAAGCAGAAAAATACAATACTGACATTTGCTTGTATGGTATCAGCTAGCCTGGGCTTTGGTGCATACTTATTGCTTGGTGGATCATATATTAACCATATGAAATTAGTACCATCGTATTCTGGCTACGCCGGCATTCAGCTCGTGTATGCTGTAGTACTTGGTGTGATTGGCGTTGGCATAGGTCTAACAATGAAACTATTTATCACAAGACTCACAGCGTTCTTTAGCCGCATCAAAATCAATCCTGTAATACTCGGGACGCTGGTCGGGCTCGTGATTGGTCTGATTGCCGTGGCATTGCCGCTAACACGGTTTGATGGAGGTACTCAATTATCGGAGATTGTACAAAATACCTCAAAGTATAGTATAGCCATGTTGCTGCTGCTCGCAGCTGCTCGGCTCGGGGCAACATCCGTAGCACTTTCTGGCGGATATCAAGGAGGTAATATTTTTCCAACCTTCTTTATTGCCGGTGTGATAGGCTTAGCTATCCATGCCCTAATTCCGGCAATTCCGGCATCGGTAGCTATGGTGTGCTGTATGGTTACTGCGATGTTTGTCTTTATACCACTGCCACTTATGACGATCTTTTTGATCACAGCTATAAGCAGCTACGATCTAATCCCGGTCATGGCCATTGCTGTGACGACTGCCTTTGTTTTAATGAAAAAAATTAATCCAGTTCCAAAACCTGCTCCTATTGACCGCAAACTATCGCAAGTAGCATAATAATCAAAAGGAGTAGTCATATGGCCACACAGCCAAAATTAAGTGATTCGAAGATGATGTTCATTAAATTTTCGCGCGGGTTGTCATATTTTGTCTATGGGGTGACGATGGTCGCAATTGTCTTTCTGATATTTGGATTTTTCTTGCTGCTATTTGGAGCAAATACGAGCAGCTCCTTCGTAAACTTTGTCTACAAAGTGGCGGCAGAGTTCTTGCAGCCCTTCCGTGGCATTTTCCCACTCCACCAAATAAGTGAAACGAGCTATTTTAGCTCATCTGCGTTATTTGCGATCATTTTCTATGCATTTTTCGCGCTCGTGATAAATGCATTGATCAATTACATTAATCTCAAAATGTATAAGCATACCGAAGAGCTTGGGAAGCTCCAAGCTCACTCATCCTAATAATGATTCAATAGAAAAGACCCCGGGATAGGACCGAGTGGTCTTCTCTCCGGGGTCGTTGGCCCGAACTAGTGAGTAGGAACGATGACGCGAGGTGAGCTGAAGTACTCCGTGATTCGTGCCGAGCAGCTTCCGATGGGGTCACCGGAAACGCGGCAGAACTGCACTTCGATGGCCGGAGTACCGGCCGCGACGAGGCCTGAGCCGGTGAAGCTGCCTTGACCTCGCGATGAGGTCTTGAACCCTCCGATGCGGAGGGGGTTGCAGCCGACCGTGTCAACTTCGTCGATGAAGCGCAGGTTGATGTAGACGTCGTAGCGAGTGCTCTTCTGCAGGCCGTTGGCCTGAGTCGTGACACGCGTGAGACGCTGCCCATCGTTCAGCCGACCGAAGTTGGCAGTGAAACTGCCAACCTTGTTGCCGAGCGGCGGGGTGTCCATGGTGCGGCATCCCCGGGTCGGGCCCACGAGGGCGCCGGACTGGGTGCTTGCGACGTACGAGGAAGTCGTGGCGAATGCGCTCGAGGTCGTGACGAACACGCTCCCGAGAACCAATGCGACTACGATCAATCGCTTCATGCTTCTATCTACTCCTTGTTGTAGGGGTCCCTCCCTGGACATATATCCAAGAATTGCTATATAATATCATATAACTAATAATATGTCAATAGTAATATTATAACCAGTTTGATCTGGTAATATACCTAAAATAAGCAAAAAGTTGTTTTTCGACTGCAAAATACTTTTATGGGGTGAGTGATGGGTCTTGAACCCACGACCTCCGAGACCACAACCCGGCGCTCTAACCAACTGAGCTACACCCACCATGTTTGGCGGTATTCACCTTGTACTTTCTGGTGCCCTCGGTAGGACTCGAACCTACGACCGACGGTTTAGAAAACCGTTGCTCTATCCGACTGAGCTACGAGGGCTCGTGTCCGCTATCAAGTGCGATTCTGGAGCGGGTAGCGGGAATTAAACCCGCATCGCCTGCTTGGAAGGCAGGAGTAATAATCATTATACGATACCCGCGCGACTTGCTAAGCACTGTTTCATTATACGACCTAAAGCCGTCCGATGAACACCCTAGTATAACCTAAAGCAGTAATATATTCAAGCTTTGGTCGGGGTGGCCGGACTTGAACCGGCGACCTCAGCGTCCCGAACGCTGCGCGCTACCAACTGCGCCACACCCCGGGGGATGAGCATGAAGGCTCGAACCTACTTCTGGGCTTTTTTTGCGTTATCGACTAAGTATATATAGCAGATCTCGGGAATGGCAAAAGCGTTAATAAAGAAAAACACCACAAACCATACCCTGTGACCGTTGCGAGCACTCTTGTAGAGGGCAACGAGCTTCCAGGGGATAGTCCAGAGCGCTACAAGCGCTATTAACCACCAATTATGTTGTAAGAAATTTTGCACGATCTAATTATACCTAATTATTGCTGGTCGGGGTGAGAGGACTCGAACCTCCGGCCTCCTGCTCCCAAAGCAGGCGCGCTAGCCAACTGCGCCACACCCCGATATTTAAATGTTGAGCCGATACGACAAACTGCATTCTACGGCTTTGAGAACCAAATGTAAAGCCAAAGTAGCGGTGACAAAGCTACTGAACAGTAATCGTGCCGTGGTCGGTGGGAATTTCATGGTTATGAAAGCCCCAGCTACCTTTGGTGGTCAATGTTGTAGTCTTACTTTCTCCTGGCTCAACCTCTCCGGCATTGAGCTGGGGGTTGATGGTGTGGGTGGGGTGAGGATCGGAATCAAAATCAAGAGCTGAGCTTGAGTCGTTGCGCACGGTCACCGTGGTACCAGCCGTGACAGTAAGTGTAGTAAATGCGCCATCACAATATGAGATGGTATTAGCAGGAGGGTTAGGACAATTCGAAGACTTCGAATTGTCACTTGTTTGAGTTGAGTTTGAAGGGGATGAGGAGCTTGAGCTCGTCGTAGTGACAGGCTTCTTAGAGCGGTTGTAGACCACAAAACCTATTGCCATCACTATCACGATGACAACGACGGCTACGAGCCACCCCCTTCTCATCTTATCTAGTGCTTCTTACCGCCGTAAGAACTGCCGCCATATCCACCACTACCACTTGATAGATGGTGTGATGATCGGCCTGAATAATTAACGAGTCCCTTAATAAGGCCACTGACACCCATGATGGTAAGAGCTCCAGCACCAATATGCGCCAGAAACTGTCGGCGATCCATCTCCTTTTTCAGTAGTTGGTCTACTGGTTTGTGCAGCTTATCGTGCAAAACATCCTCCATAGAACTTAAGCTTTAGTCTATAATGCCATGCTAACCGCCACCTCGTCAAGCAGTATGGAATTGTAGGGGGCTAGTGAGGGACTCGCAAGCCATCAAGCACTGGTCTTCGAGATGGGGTGGCTCGTTCGCGACGAGTCAGCGGTTTAGCGAGCTCAGCTGCTTCTTCATCGGTCAGCGTGAGAGGAGTAAGAGGTAGGTGGATTTGAACGAAGCTTCGATTTCGATTTGTAAGCCAAAGCATTATGACAGAAAGATAGAACAGAAAAACCACCGGTACTGCCATAGCAAATTGACTGACTGGATCATAGGTGAACGGGAGAACTACTGCCAATACAAAGGCGCCGACTATAATATGGCGTTGGTAACGCAAAATTTTATTGGGCCGCATTGGCTTAACTCGATTGATAAACATGATAACTAGGGGTATCTGAAAGAGCACTGCAAAAGTAGCGAGACAGGATATGAGAAAGTTAAGGTATTCCTCGGCTGATAGTAAGGGCTTAACGGTACCCGTGGCATATCCGGCGAAGAACTTCAAAGAAACAGGTACGAGTACATAGAAAGCAAAAGCAGCGCCACCCACAGCCAAGATGAGCGAAGTGAAAATCAAACGCATCATGGTAAAGGATTTGATCTTAATGGGCAACGCAGGCTCGATAAAACGAATAACTTGATAGGTAAGGATAGGTAGGGCTGCCATAACGCCGGCAAAAAATGACACCTTGAGGACAAAGTTGAAGCTGCCGGCTGGATTGAAGTAATACAGAGGTGCCTGCCAGGGATGTTGGATCCAGAAGATTATCGGCTTATGTAAGGCAAACCCAATACCAGCACATGCGCCCAGAGCTACGATACACCACAGCAACCGCTTGCGCAGTTCGCGCACGTGGTCACTAAATGTGACAGATGGCGTTGCGATAACGCCGCTCGCAGTTGTTGCTGCCATTTCAGCCACCTATGATACCCTCACACACCCTCAGGCGCGTTTAGCTCTTATGTTCTGAGCTTTTGCTACTTGTGTGGGCGGTCTTTTTTTCTTCATCTTCGCCATTGAGGCCCTTTTTCACTTCACGAACTGAGCTTCCGATACTTCGAGCTAGCTCTGGAATTTTCTTGGCACCAAACAGCAATAGAATGATTAGTAGAACTATTAAGAGTTCTTCCATTTTTCCACCAAACATAACTCTGTCCACCGTTTAATTTACTTTTAGTATAGTTGCTGTCATACTAAAAGTAAAGTTATTACGCTTTCAAATATGGGTGAATTTTTGTATAAACTACTAACTAAATTTGCTAGAATTGGGGCGGTTGGCGTTGTGATGACGGCGACTTTCTTACTATCCGGGGTGGTTTATGCTGATACATACGGTGCAGGTAGCTACGGAACTTGTAAGTACAGCATTAACTGTGGCGGTTCGAATGGCATCCTGCCAGATACCGGTAGCCTACTGCTGATCATATCCGGAATCATTGTGCTGGCGGCCGGAATCGTACTCTTTATTTTTGCCAGACGTCGCCGCAAACGCATGAACTCAATGAAGAATGTTGGCGATAGTGCTGTCCTTCCGCCAAATACCACTAGCGCAGTAAACCCCATGGGTACTGCCAATCAGCTACCATCGACTCCGCCGGGACGAGCTGGCTCTGCTCCACCTTCACCACCTGTGGATAATATGCAGCCACCTCCTGCTCCCAAGCAATAATCGTGCTGCGCTAGAGGACTTAACCGAGAATATCCTCGCGCCGAATTGTCACTAACTCCTTGATGATTGCTTCAGGAATAGGATTATCGAGCGTAAATTGAATTGTTCCTTTTGATAGCTTGAATTTGGTAAGCTTTTTCTTCATGGCTACAACAGGATTTGAAGCTGGAAAAATACTCATGTGATTTTTGAATGCGGCATATCCGATGAGATATTTCGTTTTGTATTTGAACGCTGGCATACCATAGCTGATTGCTTCTTCAGCTTCGGGGATGGTTTTTTTTACAATCTTGCGTATTCGCTCTAGCTGGGCTGCTTGCGGTGGGTCAAGTTTTGCGAGGTAGGTGTCGATTTGATTCATACTATTTAGCATAGCAAAAAATTCCAAGAAAAATCTATTGGGGATACCGTTCAAGTATAATGAAGAAATGAATACCTATGTAGTTCTCTTGCGCGGCATTAATGTCGGTGGCAAAAATAAGGTACCGATGGCGGATCTCCGGAAGTGTTTAGAAGAGTTAAAATTTTCTAATGTACTGACATATATCGCTAGCGGCAACGTGGTTTTAGAAACTGACAATCATAGCAGCAAAATAAAAGCTCAGATTGAACGAGTACTCCCGACCAACTTCAAGCTTGATAGCGAACTGATCAAGGTGTTGGTATTGTCTCAAAGTCAGTTCCAAGCCGTCATTGACAATAAACCTAAAGGCTTCGGTGAACATCCCGATACATATCATAGTGATGTAATTTTTTTGATGGATATTGATTCGTACCAGGCAATGGCTGTATTTGATCCCCGAGAGGGTGTCGATAAAGTGTGGCCTGGCGATGGTGTGATCTACTCCCAAAGGCTCAGCTCCAAGCGTACCAAAAGTCGCCTTAGCAAAATTGTTGGCACCCCGGCTTATCGGTCAATGACCATTCGCAGTTGGAATACTACAACAAAGCTACTGGAAATATTGAAAAAATAAGAATTTAGCTGATATCCGTCCGTGAGCTATTTTCGCTCAGTCAATACCTTAACTCGCTCTAGAGCTTTGGGATAGCTGAGCTTAAACATTTCTTCCAATTCTGGCGGAACATCAAATGTAGCGGTTAGAGTCGTCGTGCCGTCTTTCTCTGTAAGTCTGTAACTTTCTTTGCCACCCGTCCACTGCTTCTCGCGTTCCCGTTTTCCTTCCTCCTGTGTATCTGCATGGTGTCTAAGTAGCAAAAATTCGCCTGGCGTTAGCTTTTCAACCAAACTCGTTACGCCGTATCCGTTTCCAGATATAAATTGTACTTCATTGCCTTCGCTCAGGTCACCTGTCATATGAGTTCCGGGGTCAATGATACCTGCCCATTGTCGAAAAGTTTCGTCTTGCCACAGAGTATCCCATACCTTAATTTTCGCAGCCTTTATATCAATTGAGAATTGCATTACTTTCATAGCGCTATTATAACAAAAAGACCTCTGCTCGCATTGAGGCGAAGCAAGAAGTCTTTGATAATATCTATGCCTGGAGGGTCATCGTGAAGGCTATCGCGACTGAAATTAGGCTTGCTAGTGTAGCTTCTCGCCTCGATTCAGCATATCGATGAATTTATCAATTCTAGCCTTTCTGGTCTCTAGTTTCTTGGCAGTTTGTATGCGCCAGCAAAATGCATAGACGTTAGTTTTATTAAGGGTTTCAAAATACTGCTTAGCATCAGGATTCTTATCAAGGGCAATTTGGAAATCTTCTGGCACAGAACTCATGCTAGGCGAGTCATAGGCGGCCTGCCACAAGCCACTTTTTTTGGCAGCCTCTATTGCAGCTAAGCCAGATGGTTGCATTCTTTCTGATTTAATCAAAGTTTCGGCCTTGGCAACATTGATTTTTGACCAGACGCTCTTCGAGCCTCTAGCGGTAAACTTCTGAAGATAATAATCTTTATCGTACGTCTGCTTTTGGCTATCTATCCAGCCATAGCACAAAGCTTCTTCCAGAGCTTCTTCATAGCTAACAGTCACTTTGCCGGATGATTTTTTGCATGTTTAAGCCATACGCCCTGTGGCCGTTGGTGGTTCTCTGCAAGCCAATCCCCCCAGTCACATTGGGTAGTGAAGAGCATGACCGGGAGATCTTTGAAAGTTTCCATAACCAAAGCATAGCAACAAAAAACTCCTCCTAACAGAGGAATTTAAGCATAAGTGTATTGGAGGGCCATCGTAGATGCTATCGCAACTATAATTCAACAGAAAAATTTTAAAACAATATCTAACTAACTTTTTTGTCTTGTAGGTATGAGAAGAATAATCCAACTATTATTAGCAGAAAGGTAGCTGCATTAAGCATATTATTTTGCTTGTTGCCAAGTATTAAGAAAAACATTGATATTGAAGCCAACCCCCACGATATATTTTTTGCTAACCGAAGATTCTTAACATTCATACCAGAATTATACTACAGGAATAAGAACAACTTATACTGTTTTAACATAACCATATTGGAGGGCCAGGTGGGATTCGAACCCACGACATGCTGCTTAAGAGGCAGCCGCTCTAACCAACTGAGCTACTGGCCCGCATTGAGGTATTACTGGTTTGCGAACGGATATAGTCTAACAGATAAGCGCTACAGCTTCAAGATATAAATACTGGTACCCGCGGAGGGATTCGAACCCCCGACCCTCTGTTCCGAAGACAGATGCTCTAATCCACTGAGCTACGCGGGCAAAACAAAGCCATTTTAGCAGGGATTGGCTGGCACGTCCAGATAAGAGCTGGTATACTAGGTCTAAATTTACGAGTATAAATACAATGGCCAAAATACAAATTTCTAAAATTGCTGAGCACGTGGGCGAGAAAGTCGAGCTCTCTGGCTGGATTGACGCAGTTCGCAATCAGAAGGCGATTCAATTTATCATATTGCGCGATAGTCATCATAACAAAATTCAGCTGGTCCATCAGAAGGATGACTCAGAACTAAGCCGTACGATAGAAACGCTAACAAGTGAATCCACGGTACAGTTGAGCGGTACAGTGAAAAAAAATGACATCGTCAAGCTTGGCGGAGTAGAAATTGTAATGGAGCAGTTGGAAATACTATCATTGGCTGGTGAAGTACTGCCAATGGATGCAAAATCAGGGCTTGAAACTCGACTCGACTGGCGTTATCTCGATTTGCGCGATCCGAAAAAACGTTTGATATTTGAAGTAAACACCGTTGCTCAAGCTGCTATGCGAGCATATTGGCTCCAGAATGGCTTTATGGAGATCCATTCCCCCAAGTTCATGGAGACGGCATCAGAGACCAAAGCCGAGCTGTTCGAAGTGGATTACTTTGATCGTAAAGCTTATCTGGCTCAGAGTCCCCAATTCTACAAACAAATGGCGATGAGTGCTGGCTTTGATAAGATATTTGAAATCGGTGAGGTTTTCCGTGCTGATCCAAGCTTTACTACCCGTCATGCTACCGAATACACATCCATAGATTCAGAGATTGCGTGGATCGAATCACATGAAGAAGTGATGGATTATATGGAGGATTGGCTCATTAGCGTATTGAGCGTGGTAGGAGATAAATGTGGTGCGCAGATCAAAGAGCATTATGATATCGAGATCACCGTCCCACAGACGCCAATCGTACGAATAACTCTAGCTGAAGCCAAGACGATCCTGGAAGGTAAGGATCATAAGCTCGGCGAGCATGATGATCTTGATCCCGAAGGCGAACGCAAGATCTGCGAGCATTTCGCTAGCGAAGGCAAAGGCGACTTTGTATTTGTGACCGATTATCCCGCCAGCGTGCGTGCTTTCTACCACATGCAATACTCAGATCGACCAGGTATTACTAAAAGTGCCGACTTACTCTACCGAGGAGTTGAGGTTTCGACCTTAGCTCAGCGTGAACATCGGCTCGAGCGGCTGGAGCAGCAGATGAAAGACAAGGGCCTGGATCCGAAGCAGCTTGAGCATTATTCGGACTTTTTCAAATATGGTGTACCACCCCACGGTGGCTTTGGCTTTGGCAGCGAACGATTTGTGATGAAGATGCTAGATCTGGCGAGTGTTCGCGAGGCGATGTACCTCTTCCGTGGCCCCAATCGCCTGACACCATAAAAAATCGTTGAAAATTACGTGCAGATCTTCTGCGCGATGCCTTCAATCTCGAGCAGTAAGTCTGGTCGACATATATCATCATTGAGATAAATAATATCTTTATCAGTTCCAATTATCTTTTCTACGCTCCGTCGAATGACGGGGTAGTCACTAGGATTTTTGATATAAACTCGAATTCCGTTGATCTCATGAAGTGAAAACCCTGGCTGATTATATTTTCGTAAATTTTTGTGACTGATCAGGGCTTTAATGTTCTTAAACGTCTCTACCACTTGCTTGGCTGGCTTGTCGTGGTGCTTGGTCTCGGACTTCACAATGCTGGCTGTTCCGGCGATGTAGAGCTCGGTTAGATTCTCACCCACCATGAGAGTGCCCCGCGCAAAAGCTGGTGCTTTGCTACCGTACTTCTCGGGATAATTATAGGCAGGAGTTTGTCGGGGGTTCTCAATGTAATGCACGGGGTTATGGGAAAGCAGACACTCGATAATGAGCGGGCCGCCATGCGAGCCTATACCAGTAGCTGACGGTCGAAGCAGGATCTTACTCTCATCGTGTGGTCCAAATTCATCCCAAGCATCGCTTCGACCTGCGTTAAACTGCCGATAGCGCTCTCTATCATCCGTGGGCAACGAGTCATCTTCGTTAACAAGAATTTGTGGTACATAATTCCAGATTCTTACCAGGCGACCCATACGATGTTTTTTGATGGTGCCAAAAAGCTCCTTATATGCCTCGTAGCCGGCGTGATAGATGGGAGAATGAGTATCCTTTGTCATTGCAAGCTGAGACTTCGTTAGCTCGGCAGTGACAATGCGAAGTAAGGTGTAGTTTTTAGTCTTGGCGACTTCGATATTATGGAGCTGGCTGTGTTCTACAAAATCACCAGCTTCTAAGCTGTCGGTAAACATGATCTCGTAGTTTAAATCGCAGAGTGAGGGGATGGCAATGCAGTTATACATATATGGCCGCCGAATTGCCTGATAGCGTGATTGAAAAGCGGTCAGACGTAATACTTTCCGCATCTCATTCGGTGTTAAAGACGAAACTATGTTTTTGTTAACAAATTGTACTTGCATAGAAAATTAGATATTCGACAGTAATCTTCTTAAGTTAATTAGAGGTTATATTTATGATAGAGTATCTATAGCAAGAAAGTAAGGCCTATGCTTTTAAAAAACCCTGATACGCTGCCAAACAAAATCTATGATAACACCTCTGGGCAGCAGCAAGCTCTGGATCTATTTCGCCAGGCAGCTGCGCGTATCCCCGCCTACAAAGATTTTCTAAATCAGCACAATATTGATCCTAGTCAGATTCAAACTATGGCTGATTTTGCGCAAGTTCCTTATATGGATAAAACAAATTATATCACTAAGTATCCACTCGATCAGCTCTGCTGGGATGGCCAACTGCGAGGGCTCAATTATATCGTCAGTAGTTCAGGCTCAAGTGGAGAACCGTTTTATTGGCCAAGGGGAGAGGCGCAGGATCAAATTTCGGCCTATATTTACCTGGAAATATTTCGTGACATTTTCTCCGCCCATCTTCAACCAACGCTGGTGATTAATTCATACGGTCAAGGCACTTGGATAGCGGGTACAGAGCTATACACATCGATGCGAATGATTTCTGATTATTATCCAAATTTCAGCGTTATTAATACTGGTATCGATGCTGAACTAGCAGTCAAACAGATTTCTAAACTCAGCGGCCACTACTCCCAGCTTATTATTTGTGGCTACCCGCCATTTCTGAAAGATATTATTGACCTTGGAGTAGAGCGTGGTTTATCTTGGCAGACCCTCAAGCCACATTTGGTAACTGCCGGTGAAGCTATTAGCCCAGCTTGGCGTAAGCACATCCTTCAAATACTAGGTTATGGTCAAGATACGGCTGAGCTCGCAAAAATCATTAATTTGTATGGACTAGCTGATGCTGGAGTTGTAGCAGCAGAATCCCCTGCAACCTTAGCGCTACGAGCCCAGAGCGAAAGCCAGGCTGCCCCTGAAATTCTTGGCGGAAATCAAACGGTAAGTCTCGGGCAGTTTCATCCCGACCTTCGCTATTTTGAAAGTGATCAAGAGAATAAAATTATTCTCACAACCCTTAGTGGCATTCCGCTAATCCGATACGATACCAAGGATTACGGTGTGGTAGCATCTGCTCAATCAATCCAAGAATACTATGCCGGCAAAATGCGGCCAAAAGATCAAGAAATATTGCAAAGCTGGCAGGCGCCTTATTTGGGATTATTTGGCCGAAAAGATTTTTCGATAACTCTTTATGCTGTAAATGTGTATGCAGACCACGTTCGGGCAAGCTTGGACCAAGTTTTAGGACACGGGCAGCTTACGGGTCGGTTTGTGATGGCGAAAGAAATGGACTTAGACATGAATCCAGTGTTTGTAATTCGCCTCGAGCTGGCTACTGACCAGCAGCCAAGACCAAACGAAAAGAGTCAGCTGGTCGAGTTGATTACTCAAAATCTTCGCAAACAAAATTCTGAATACAATGAGCTGTATGAAAAGGTTGGTTCAAAAGTAACCCCACAGTTGAAGTTTGAAGCAAAAGGCAGTATTAGCTATGAATCAGGAAAGAAGCACAAATGGGTGAAACCAGACTAACTCTTACAAGCTATCATGATAGGTGGCCAAGCTGGCTAAAAAAAGCTGCTCAAGCAGGCTTGCAGCAACAGCCAACGATATTTCAGCCTTTGTTAGTAAAAATGGGGACAAAGCAGGCTGCAAAACAGCTGGAAAAAATCGTGAAAACTCAGACCATCACTGAGGTTGTAGATAATTATGATGAGCAGTTGGCAGAGCTATACGTCAGTGAAAATGCTCAATTGTATAAAGCAAATATCGAGGTGAAACGAAATTCAATTCAAGATTATTTGCTCAGCCACTACGCTAAAGCAGATCCTTGGTCTAAGGGAAGTTGGGTATATTATCCATGGAATCGCAGACTAGTGCATATACTGGAAGAAGAATTATTTTGGCGACTTCGCACCATTCGGAATAGCGTTCTTCTGACTAATGAGGAGCAATCAGCCTTTCGACAATTTCGCATTGGCTGTGCTGGCATGAGCGTGGGGAGTAATGGTGCTCTTGCCATAGCACTGACAAGCGGATCGCAGAAGCTTAAGCTAGCTGATGGTGCAGTTTTTAGTGGATCGAACCTTAACCGAGTTCGTACGGCTGTGAGTAATATCGGACTCAATAAAAGTGTTATCATTGCCCGCGAAATTTACGAGCTAAATCCCTATATGCAGATTGAGGCGGTGACTCAAAATATTTCGACCCAGAATATTGGGCAATTTTTCTCGAAGCCCTGGGACATTGATCTGGTGATTGATGAAATTGATGACTTAGAGACCAAAGTTCGGTTGCGTCTGGAGGCAAAAGAGCGCCGACTGCCGCTTATCATGGTTACTGAGCCGGGGAATGAGATTATGCTTGATGTTGAGCGATATGATAGCGATCCAAATACTAAATTATTCAATGGATTGGCTGATGGTATCGAAGAAGTGCTTGAAAAAAACGGCTTAAATCAGCGAGAGAAGCTTAAATTTATAGCTAAAATTATTGGTCTACCCAATCTTCCACTGCGAGATCAGCAGGCAATGATCAAAGTGGGAGCAACCTTACCCTCAGCACCTCAGCTCGGCTCTACTGCCATGATGGCTGGTGGCGTGATCGCGTTTGCAGCACGCACGCTGGCGACCAACCCAGCCAATCTAAAAAGCGGCAGACATACCATATCGATCGAAAAAGAGCTTACCCACTATGCAAATTCAAGAGATTACCGACGAGAGCATCGCAAGCACACCAAAAATATCAGCCGTACTCTCAAATCAATGTAGCTATTGTAGCAACTGAGATACGTTGAAACGGGGGCTGGAGTAAGATTTCTTGCTAGTGTGGCCATAGCGAATAATGGCTTGTATTCTATTCTTTGTTCCCAGCGTGGCTTCTAATTCCCTGTGAAAATCAGGCGCTTCTACAACGGCTGCTGTGGTGGAGTGAGCGAAGCCAAATTCTGTCAATGTAAGTACGACTCGCTCGTAGGCCCGGCCAGCCTCGAGCCAATACTTTGTCACGTCGCCCGTTGTGGTGACGATAATAAAGCCAACACTTGAGAGCATACGACCGTATTCCTTATTTGACTCGCGGGTAGCGATTCTGGTGAGCTGAAAACGTTTTGATTCAATCAGCGAACGCATAGTTCCGATACCAAGACCTTTGGCCGGGATACCATCAGGCTTGTGAGAAAATGCTGGGCGAATGAGGGCACCGAGTTCCTTCTTAAACTCAGGCAGACTGAGCGCCATTGCAATTGCTCGAGCGGTAAGGGTGGCTATTTGCTCTTTTATTTCCTGGTTAGATTCAATAAATACTTGAGTATTGAGTAATTCCTTTGTGCTTTTTTGAAGTTCACTTTTCTGAGTACTATTTATATCATCACCATCAAATGCGGCTCGATTTGTGTGGCGATTTAATATGTTCTCCAGATTCTGTTGATTGTGTTTTGCCGCAGACTCGAAGTGAATACGTACTTGATTGAGCGCAGAACTTGCCGGAGCTATTTGGCCTTGCAGACCAAAGGCCTGACCTGCAAGGAGAATATTTTCTACAAAACAACCAAGGCTTATCCAGGTTTGCCTTCCTGTGGGATCACCGTGTTTGAGCTTGCGTATGTGGTTGACGCTTACCACGAGCTCTTGCTCGCGAATAGAAATCTCCCATGGTTGGGTATTGTGGACAGAGGGTGCTAGCCGCCCAAGCTCACAGAGGTAGCGCAATTTCTCGGGCATTGTGCCATCATGCGGAAAGCTATTAGTGATCTGGTGTAGCGTAAGTACTTTTTTCATCATAGGTATTTACTGATATTATAATAGATATGCTCCAACTTAGCTTCCTTGTGCTGGCTGTAACGATCAATTTCTTTCTTGGGCTTTTTGTTCTTTTGCGAAATCCAAGAAGCGCAACCTATCGTTTGTTCTTCCTCACTACAATATTTCTCGATGCATTTCTGGTGATCAATGCCATTTCACTTACACCATTTGGTTTCTCACGTCTTGTCTGGATCCGGCTTGATTTATTTAGTGCCACATACTTATTCTTGTGTGCTTTTTTAACATTTCGGGTTTTTCCAGCCGTTCATTTTGGCAAAGCCAACCTTCTTAATAGAATTGCTGTTTGCTATACGGTTATCGTTTCTCTATTAACGTTGACTCCTTTGATTTTTGCCCGACTCACTACCAGCGGCGGTACAGTAACACCAGTACCGACACCCGCGATTATGCTTTTTGTCATTCAGCAGGTTGGTCTACTGGGTTTACTTTTCTATACCATATTCAAAAAACTCCATGCGGCTCGTGGTCGAGAGCAACAACAACTTAAGTTGGTAGTGTTTGGGCTGAGCGTAGCATTCAGCTCAATAATCGTTTTCAATCTTATACTGGTGCAAGTATTTAAAATCACCTCATATATCTATCTTAGTAATTTTGCTAGTTTGTTTTTTACCGTAGGGTTTGCTTATGCAATGGTTCGACAACGGCTATTTGATATTCGTTTTGTAGTAGCTCGTGCCATGGCATATTTCTTGCTCCTGGTGATATTGGGAACAATCTATAGTGTCTTGGCTTTTGAGGTTGGACAGCTTTTGTTTAGAGGTGCCGATCAACTTTCAGCCGCTCAGCGAACATTTAATATCGCAGTGGCTATTATGCTGGCTTTTACTTTTCAGCCACTCCGCCGGCTTTTTGAAAAGATTACCGATAGGATATTCTACCGAGATAAATACGACCCCGAAGTCTTACTCAGTAATCTAGGTAAAACTATGGCGTCGGAGATCGAGCTCGAGAAGCTAGGGGGTGAAGTGATCCGAGAGCTAAGCTCACAAATGCGACTATCATCTGCAGATCTACTGGTAGTGGATCATGGCAAACTTTTCTTCACGGCTACAACAAAATCTACCAATAATATTCCAATAAATTTAACTGAACTTGCTCCTCTTCCACACAGCATCATCACTGCAGATGATATTGAGCCCGGACAAACCAAAGATATACTTGATCGCTTGCGTATAAGCGCCTCGGTACCACTGCAAAGCTCATCCGAGTTTATCGGCTGGTTACTGCTGGGTGAAAAGCGCAATGGTGACATTTTCAATCGAACCGATATTCGCATGTTGACGATTCTTGCAAATGAATTGGCGGTTGCAATACACAACGCCAAAAACTATACGCAAATTCAACACTTCAACCAAACGCTTCAAAACCGCATTGCTGAAGCCACCAAGCAATTGCGTGATGCAAATGCCCACTTGCAGCAACTTGATGCAGTCAAAGATGAGTTTATATCAATGGCATCGCACCAGCTCGGTACTCCGCTCACGGTAGTGGATGGCTATATCTCAATGCTTGGGAGCGGTATCTATGGGCCGGTGTCGGAGCGCCAACGCAAGCCACTTGAGCAAGCACTCCACCGGGTCCGACTTATGAAGCGGCTGGTGGCAGACTTTTTGAATGTGTCTCGGATGGAGGCTGGTCGATTCTTCATTGACCTGGAGCCAACGGACCTCAATAAGGTTGTACCCGAGGAGGTTGAAATGCTGCTTGATCGAGCGCGTGAGAAGCAAGTCGCGTTGCATTACACACCGCCGAACGAACCAGTGCCCGTAATCAATATTGACGAGCAGAAAACTCGCCAAGCTATCATGAACCTGATTGATAATGCGGTCTTCTACACTCCCCGAGGCTTAGTTAAGGTTAGCTTAGAGATCGAGGGGCAAGAGATTGTTTTCAAGGTGACTGACAATGGTATCGGAGTGCCTGGTCCTGCCCAAAAGCTGTTATTTTCAAAGTTTTACCGCGCTCCCAATGCCAAGCGGGAACGGCCAAATGGTACGGGTATTGGCTTATACCTAGTGAAACGTGTCATCCAAGATCAAGGCGGGTCGATATTCTTCGAAAGCACTGAGCATAAAGGATCTACATTTGGCTTCAAACTGCCAATGAAGGTTCCTGTTAAAACTACTCCAACTATAACCAAGCCAGCCAAAGAAGAACTAACTCTGGCTGCATCAAAAACCCCAATAGTCAAAACGTAATCTTCATCCCACTTATGCTATAGTAAAAACATGCTACAAATCGTGAGCACAGCTTTTGTTGTAACGATTATTGTGGCGGCATTAAACTTTCTGCTGGGCCTTGTGGTCTTTATGAAGAATTGGCACCGACCACAGAACGTTTTCTTCGCCGTTTTCGCTTGGCTAATGTCGGCTTTTATTTTAGCCAATTATTTTAGTAATTATTTTGGCGTAGGTCACAATGCTGTCATCTGGATTAACCGTACCGTCTTCTTCTGCCCGGCACTTGCGCTCTATTTCATGTTTATTTTTAGCTTATCCTTAGTTAATCTCTGGCCGAAGAATTTTAAACCAATTGCCATAAGTACAGGGCTAGCTTCCTTGGCAGTAGCGCTCATAGGGGCTTCACCGTTGGTGGTGCACGATGTGCGCAAATTGGCCAATGTCTATGAAACGGTACCGGGACCAATGCTGCCAGTATATTTTGGCTACATTCTTGTAATCGCCACAGCAATCGTTGCCGTGCTGGCCCTTGGATGGCGACGACAAAAGGGAGCGACTCGTGTTCGCATTGGATATGTGGCGTTAAGCTTCTTTGCAACAGCAGCGGTGGTGATTACTTGTGATATGATTTTGCCGCTTGGCTTTCATAACTATGCTTTTTCAATTTATGGTCCATGCGGTACACTTATTCTGGTTGGCGGTATGACCTATACGATCATTCGGCACCACCTGTTTGATATTCGTCTCGTTGTAACTCGCTCGTTGGCATACTTAATGCTTCTTTTCACTCTCGGTATTATGTATGCGTTATTGGCATTTCGCCTCGGTAGCCTTATCTTTCATAGCGCGGCGTTATCTGCTACACAGCAGACCTTCAATGTAGCCGTAGCTATTGTGCTAGCGTTTACTTTTCAGCCACTCCGCCGATTCTTCGAGAAAACAACTGACCGAATATTCTATCGCGACAAGTACGATCCTCAAACCTTACTAAACACACTTGGTACCATCATGGCTTCCGAGATCGAGCTTGAGCACCTGGGCGGTGATGTAATTCGCGAGCTCGTCCACCAAATGCGCTTGTCTATGGCTGATCTGGTAGTGCTTGATCGAGGCCGACTATTTTTCGAAGCCCATACAGACAACGCATCTCAAAATCCGGCCGATATTGTGACACTAGCTAAGCTTCCGGCAACCTTAGTAGTGTCTGATGAGACAGAACCTGGGCCGCTCAAAGATATTCTCGAGCAACTGCATGCTACAGTAGTTGTTCCATTGCAAAGTTCTACTGAGCATATTGGCTGGCTTACTTTGGGCGAGAAGCGTAATGGTGATATTTTCAATCACACCGATATTCGCACGTTAACGATTCTTGCTAACGAACTGGCGATCGCAATACACAACGCCAAATCATTTACGCAAATTCAGCACTTCAACCAAACCTTGCAAATTCGGGTGGCCGAAGCTACCAAGCAATTGCGTGATGCTAATGCTCATCTGCAGCAGCTCGTCGTGGTCAAAGATGAGTTTATTTCAATGGCCTCACACCAGCTTGGTACCCCGCTCACGGTGCTTGATGGTTACATCTCAATGCTTGAGAGCGGCATCTACGGCCCGGTATCTACCAAGCAGCATGCTCCGCTTGATACGGCACTCCACCGGGTACGCTTGATGAAGCGACTGGTGGCAGACTTTTTGAATGTGTCTCGAATGGAAGCCGGCCGATTCTTCATCGAAGCAGCACCGACTGACCTCAATAAAGTAGTGCCGGAGGAAGTTGATATGCTCAAAGACCGAGCCATTGAGAAGCAAACTACACTTCATTTTGTACCTCCAGTTAAGCCAGTGCCAATGGTCAATATCGATGAGCAGAAGACGCGCCAGGCTATTATGAACTTGATTGATAACGCTATCTTCTACACCCCCAATGGGCTTGTCAAAGTAACGCTAAACCAAGAGGGAAATAATGTAGTATTTCGGGTGGTAGATAATGGTATTGGTGTACCGCTGTCTGCTCAGAAACAGCTGTTTTCCAAGTTCTTCCGAGCCCCAAACGCCAAACGCGAGCGACCGAATGGAACTGGTATTGGTTTGTTTTTGGTTAAGCGCGTGATAGAGGACCAAGGTGGAATACTAATATTTGAGAGTACCGAGCATAAGGGCTCAATCTTTGGTTTTAAATTGCCAATCAAGGTACCAATGCCCGTTGCCGTCAAAGCTGCCATCAATGATAAACAAGGAGCACCGAATGAAGAGTCAAAGTCGAAGATTACCCAACCCGCGTGATCTACGCCTAAGAAATAAGAAAGTTTTTGACCGCGTCGATTTTAACGTAGTGGTGGACGGTAAGGTAAATGACAAATTCCGGATAGAAGCGGCCACAGAAACAATACGATATCTGTTGAGACAGCACTGTGCCATAATTCTCGCTAGTCACAATGGACGGCCGGAGGGCAAGGTGGTGCCGAGTATGAGCTTAGAGCCAGCTGCCAGAGCACTTGCAAATATACTCGATCATCCTGTACATTTTGTTCACGATTGCATCGGTACTGAGGCAAGTATGGCAGCTGAGCATCTTCGCCCTGGCCAAATTCTTTTACTCGAGAATCTTCGTTTCCATAAAGAAGAAGAGGCTAATGATAGTCAGTTTGCATATAAGTTGGCAGCCCTTGCAGAAGTCTACCTTGATGATGCTTTTGCTGCAGTTCATAGAGCTCATGCTAGTATCGTGGGTGTTGCCGAGCTCTTGCCCCATGCTGCCGGTTTTTTGGTGGAGCATGAATATAAAACTCTGCATGGTCTGCTCGAACACCCCAAACGTCCCTTTACCGCGATCATTGGTGGCGCGAAGGTTAGCGATAAGCTAGAAGTCTTACAAAATCTTATCCACAAAGTCGACAATCTTGTTATTGGTGGTGCTATGGCTAATACTTTTCTTTATGCCCAAGGAGTGAAAATGGGCAAGTCGGTTATGGAGCCAAAGCTTAAATCAGCTGCCCTTGATATCATTAAATCCGCTAAGAAAGCTGGAGTTAATCTGCTTTTACCGACAGATCTTGTGATTGCAAAATCTCCAGCTGTCAAAGCCAAGTCCGAAGTGGTATCTGCTGATGAAGTATCGGCCGGTACTATGGCGCTCGATATTGGCCCTGCGAGCACCCACGCAATTATTGAGTTAATTGAGTCTAGTAAGACGGTTTTTTGGAATGGCACCTTAGGCTATGCTGAAATTGAGCAGTTTGCGCATGCCAGCTTTAAAGTTGCTCATGCGTTAGCAGGCGCAAGAGTCAAAAGTATTATTGGCGGTGGTGACACAGCGACCTTTATCGATGCCCGCAAAATGAGCCAGAAGTTTGGCTTTGTATCAACTGGGGGCGGGGCGAGCTTGGAGCTTTTGGCCGGCAAGGCACTACCTGGCATTGTGGCGATTCAGCGATAATTACGGCAGTTCATAGGCGCTCCGTACTCGAGGTAATGTGTATATAGTAGCTTGGTTTATGTCTATGCCCGGCCGTGTGGTTACTGCGCTTGTGAAGCCGGCAGCTTGCACAATCGCGATTGAGGTTGCGTCATAGCTACCATAAGGATAGGCAAACGTAGTAACTGGGTGGCCTAGGCCGCGTTCTAGCTCTAGCTTTGACTCGACGATTTGATTGCGCTGCTCTACTGCCGATAATGAAGCGAGATTGAGATGATCCATAGTATGAGCACCAATCTCAGCAACTCCAGAGTTATCAAGAGCTCTGACTTGTGGCCAATC
>JBBSBN010000006.1:0-18195 GCA_038251205.1 Candidatus Saccharimonadia bacterium
AACGAATAACTTTGCTGAGTACAATGCGGTCATACTCGGTCTTGAGCAACTTGAAAAATTCTCTGCTAAACATGTCGACTTCTATCTCGATAGTCAGCTCGTTGTGCGGCAGCTAAACGGACAATATAAAGTCAAACATGAAGGATTAAAGCCACTCCATTCTCAGATTAGAAGAGCTATTGCAGATAAGAATATTCATTTCCACCATGTCCCCCGTGAACAAAATACGAAGGCTGATGCCCAAGTAAATATCTGCCTTGATGCACAAAATTAGCTCAATTCAATTTTTTCTCTAGATCTAGTAATTTAGTCATAAATGTGGTACAATCTAAAGCAGTCTGGATAGTGAGCGGGTAATTGCTCGACGCTTTAGGTGTTGAGAGGAAAGTCCGAACAGCATAGAGTACGATGGTTGCTAACGGCAACCGGGAGCAATCTTAGGGAAAGTGCCACAGAGACGATACCGCCTATGGGCTTTGCAAGTAGGTAAGGGTGAAAAGAGTGCGGTAAGAGCGCACAGGCTAGTCTGGTGACAGATTGGTGCGGTAAACCCCATCGGCTGCAAGACTAATGGATCCTTCTGGCTTCGCGCCGGAGAGGCTGCTCGCCTTCAAAATAGGATATGTCGCATGATTTCAGATCTTGCATCTGGAACACGTCCGCTTGCGGATAGAGATAGATAATTACCGCCCAAGCTTGCTTGGGTACAGAATTCGGCTTATAACTCACTACCAGGCTATGCAATTATATAAACCTACAAGTTGATCAGGAAGTTACTTGGCTTTTGATCACACCGCTTAAGCAAGGTACAATGACATATAGTTTGACTCTGATCATATGAAGAAACGTAGCGAATTATTTTTTAGTTTAATCTTGGTGCCAATCGATATCGTAATGATGGTGTCTGGCTTTGCGACTGCGTATTTAGTACGAGTTCATCTTGAGAATAAACCAGTTGCCTATAATATCGGCGGCACAAACTATATTAAATTCCTTATTATATTATTCCCAATCTGGACATTTATCTTTGCTGTTAATGGACTGTATAACCTCAGCAGTACTCGACGGCGACTAACCGAGTTTGCGAAAGTAATCCTCGCTACAGCCACGTCCGTAATGATATTAATTGTGCTTGATTTCTTTAGTCAGCGGCCAATATTCCCCTCAAAGAGCATCCCAATTTATGGCTTTGTTTTTGCATTACTTTTTGTACTGTTTGGGCGATTAGTAGTGCGCACACTTCAACGATTTCTGTTCCGATTTAATATTGGAGTTCACAATACAATTATTCTAGGCAATGATGCCCGAGCCAAAGAACTACGACTCAAATTATCAAACAAAAAGTTCGGCTATAACGTAGTAAATAATACTACAACACTAGCACACATCAATCCCGAAACTCTTGATACTCATCATCAAAAGATTCCAATCGATGAGATCATTCAAGCAGACGAAAAAATATCCGATGCAGATTTACTCAAGATTATCACCTATGCCGATCACAATCACATTACATTTAAATACATTCCAGGGCTCGCTGGACTGTATCGCGCTAACATTGCTACTGCCACTTTGGTGGGAGTACCGATTGTAGAAGTTGTTCGCACGCCGCTAGATGGATGGGGCAGAATTGTGAAACGAATATTTGATTTGTTCGTTGGCTTGAGCTTATTAATTTTATTGTTCCCGGTCTTTTTGGTCATTGCCGTATTGGTAAAAATGACCGACCCTGGTCCGGTTTTTTATGGGCATACTCGTATGGCGCGGGTGGGAAAACGAATGAAGGTTTATAAGTTCCGAACTATGCACCGTAAATATTCTACCGGTATCAATCATACCTATAAGACGCCAGAAGAAGCCCTTGCTTCATTTGGGGATCCACAACTTCTTGTGGAGTTTAAACAAAATCAGAAGCTTAAGAATGACCCAAGAGTAAGTGGTTTTGGAAAGTTTTTGCGCCGAACCAGTCTCGATGAATTGCCACAGCTCTATAATGTTCTTCGTGGACAGCTTAGTCTTGTTGGACCGCGGCCAGTTGTACCTGAGGAGCTGGCTCGTTATGGGGAGAATGCTGGGCGTTTGCTGGCAATTAAGCCTGGTATGACGGGTTTGTGGCAGGTTTCTGGGCGAAACGACATCAGCTACAGCGAACGGGTGAATCTAGAGATCTATTACGTTGAGAACTGGAGTTTAATGCTGGATATCATCATCTTATTGCGAACGATAAAGGTGGTATTACGAGGTAAGAATGGCTACTAAGTCTGTTGAGCCACGCATTGCAATAGTACATGATTGGCTTACAAATTTAGGAGGGGCTGAGCGAACAGTTCTTGCGCTCAAACAAGCCTTCCCTCAGGCCGATGTATACAGCAGCGTCTATAATGCTGACACCTTGCCGCAGTTTCGGTCTATAACACCTAAAACTTCTTTTCTTCAGAAGTGGCCACTGGCCACCAAAAAGCACCAGCTGTATCCATTGCTTCGTCAACTTGCCTTCGAGAGCTTCGACTTTTCTAAGTATGACGTTGTGATAAGTAGCTCAAGCGCGGAGTCAAAGGGTATTATTACTTCAAGTGAAGTCTTGCACATAAGCTACATCTATACGCCCACTCGATATTATTGGGTAGATCCGGAGGGATATCTGCAAAGCCCCGGCTTCGGTCCATTAAACCCACTTGCTCGAATAGTCTTAGGACATCAACTCAATAAGCTGAAACACTGGGATTTTGCGGCTGCTCAAAGACCTGACAGACTAATAGGAATCTCAGATACAGTTGTGAAGCGGGTCCGTACTTACTATCGTCGTTCGGCTGATAGGATTTATCCGCCAGTAGATATGAAGCGGTTTTCTGGTGACAGTAGTAGTGACGGAGACTATTATTTAGTCGTATCGCGCCTGGTGCCATATAAGCACATTGATGTGGTGGTAGAAGCGTTTAATCAGCTTAATCGACGACTTATCATTGCAGGCCGAGGATCTGAACTTACTAAATTACAAAAGATGGCTGGTCCGAAGATAGAATTTATGACTGAGGTTGATGATGCGGCGGTTACCAAGCTGTATCGGGGAGCGCGAGCACTTATTTTTCCTACCGAAGAAGATTTCGGTATTACCCCACTAGAAGCTATGGCTTCTGGTAAGCCCGTGATTGCCTTAGGCCGGGGTGGCGCGCTCGAGACCGTCATTGATAATAAGACCGGCTTATTTTTTGATCGACAGATCCCAGCCAGCTTAGTGAAAGCTGTTGAGAAGTTCGAAAAACAAACTTTCGACCCGAAAGCCATGACAGCTCAAGCAGAAAAATTCTCTGAAGCCCGCTTCATTAAGCAATTCCAGGATTATGTCACCAAAGCTCTAGCTGAGCATCGGGCTAACAAATAGCCGTACCTATTTTTTGACGGTTTTGATTATGGATGCAAAGGCCTTAGGCTGACTGACGGCCAGCTCGGCCAAGATCTGACGATTGAGTTCAATACGAGCAGATTTGATTAAATGCATGAATTGAGCGTAGGAGAGGTCATGCTCACGAGCCCCGGCATTAATTCGAGTGATCCAGAGACTACGCATGTCGCGCTTGAGGTTGCGACGGTCACGATACTGATAGGAAAGGGCTTTTAGGACAGCTTCATTGGCTTTACGGTACGAACTTCGTCGCGCCTGGGTCATTCCACGGGTCAGCTTAATAATTTTCTTGTGGCGTTTGCGTGCAGTAACTCCGCGTTTGACTCTCATGGTTAGATACCTAGCATCTTTTTAACGTTTTTGGTGTCAGCTCGAGAAATAGCCACATCCTGAGTATAGCCTCGCTTTCGTGCAGCGGACTTCTTAGTAAGTTTATGAGCCCGGCTTGCGCGCAAGTGAGTAGCTGTACCTTTGCTGGTTAGCTTAACTCTCTTGACGAGGGACTTCTTGGTTTTGATCTTTGGCATCTTTTCTCCTTGACAGTATGATTGATAGCTCTCGGCCAGTCATGGTTGCTTCTTGATCCTTGGTGGCAGAATCCGCCATTTGAGTATAGAAGCGTTCGAGTACGGCTCGACCCAATTCTGGGTGAGTGATCTCGCGGCCGCGGAAGCGTAGGTTTACTTTGACCTTGTGCCCTGCTTGTAAGAAACGTTCAGCAGCCCGAAGCTTAACCTGAATATCATGGCTGTCAGTTTTGAGTCCAAGCCGAATTTGTTTCAGCTCAACTTGTTTTTGACGGCCCTTACTTTTTTGCTGGAGCTTTTGCTGCTCGTAACGGTACTTACCCCAATCGAGAACTTTGACTACCGATGGGTCAGCATTAGGCGAAATTTCCGCCAGATCTAAACCTTGAGCTTTAGCCCGTTCTAGCGCTTCGGCAAGGGGAACGATCCCCATCTGTGTGCCATCTGCGTCTATGAGCCTAACTGAAACAGCTCTAATCTGTTCATTTAGGCGGATATTCTTATTAATACGAGCTTCTCCTGGTTCTGTTCATTATCCTAACATAAAAGCCTTAGCTAATCAAGTATATCTTAGCTTGGATTGAGTTGGGCGTGTTTTTTGGCAATTATCTGCAATGGGTGGGGAGTAATACGAATTAAATAGCTTGCTTTCGTTTCGGTAGTTGCTCCAAATTGAAGTGGTTTGTTTGATCGAATCTCCACTCGATCAGCTGTGAGATGGAGCAATTGATGATCACACGGAATGGTAGGTGTGCTTGAATGAGCTAGTTTTAGAATTGGTTTTTGGGGATGTAGTTTGATATTTGTTGGCAGCGCAAAAACTTCAAGACCTATCGCCCGGCTGTTATGAGCATCAGTTTGTAAGTTTTGAAGCTTAAGTTGATGAGCTTCTAGCTTAAGCTCGAGCTTGTTGTCGATATGAAGTCGTAACTCCACGTTATCGTCATGAGATAATTCAGTTTGAGTAACTACTGGACTGCCGTCGATTGATATGGTGGCAATACTAATCACCTTGCGAGCCGTCAGCGCTTCACAAGCCTGTTTATGACTACCGATATCGAGAAGCTTTGCAAGGTTGCTTGTCTTAAATAGTGGGACATAGCCAAATGTAAGACCATCTATATCTTTACTGGCATGAAGTAATTGATGAAAATCAACATCATTTCCTATGGCAACAAGGTTACGTGCACCGGCTGTTGTGGCGTCTACCACAAAGTTTGCGAGCTGAGTTGGGCTAGTGTATTCATAATTTCTGCCCTCGATATGCTGGGAGCGTAACTTAGACCGTATGGTACGGAGAACTTGTGTCTTAACTTGACCCCCAGTAGCGGTGTTATGAAAGTAGGCGTACATCTAGACTTGATCCTTGGTGAGAATTTGACCATTTATTCGAGCACCTTGGTCAATCTTAAGATTGGAACAACGAAGTTTACCAGTATAACTAGCATTGCCTGCTAAGCTAGCCTGTTCAACTACTGCAACATTGCCATGCAGATTCCCTGCTAGACTCATTGTTCGACAGGTAAGATCAGCTTTGACGATGGCATTGGCATCAATCTCAATAACACCCTGAGTTTCAATACTGCCTTCAAACTCGCAATCAATATAAATATCACTATCTGTCTTGAGGCTGCCGCGAGCTTGAATGCCCGGCCCAAAATAGTACTCAGCTGCCAGATGTGAAATAGCTTCTTCATGGGGTAGCTTGGACCAGAACTTAAGACGGGACACTTATTTAGTCTCCACTGCTTTTTTGAAAGCCGCTTGCTCCTCATCAGAGAGGGGGTGTAGTGGCTTACCTTCATTTATCTGCTTGGCATAAAAACGGGTACCAGATCGGGCATGGATGCTTGAGATAGCTAAGCCACTATCGTTGCTATCGAGTAAAACGAGGCAGAAACTTTGATCACCACCTGTATCGCCAAAGGGGTTAAATCGAATTAAGCCGATCTTTGAAATAGCTTTGAGACTTTTGGAGTGCATTTTGGCGGTGAAGCCAGCCAGCTGATCCAGTTTATGAAGTGCCTCATCAACATCCTTAGCATAGGTAACAAGTTCTCGTTGCAAGCTCTTAGGCTGGGAGTTATCAAAAAAAACTCGATATGTTTGGCGTAGCCTAAGGTGTTGCCACCATAAGACACCGACCGCAATTGCTAGCACGGCCAGTGCCACAATATAGATAAGATCCGGGCTCATTAAAGCTCCCCTAAACTTGTAATCTGCAAAACTTCCATTCCATATATTATACACTGATTGACTCATGCGAGGCATGGAGTTTGCTAAGGCCGAGATAGGCGAGTTATAATGTGCCTAATTACAGACTAAGCTAGGTCAGAGTGGTAGGGTGGGCTAGACAGATAAGGAGCAGCAAATGGCCAAGAAATCTAAATCCAAGAAGAAGAAGAAACAACTCAAGCGTCACCATTTTGTGAACCAACCTGCCCAATCTGATCAGCTAGCTTCTTCTAGCGCAGCCACAGCAGAGAAGACTGGGTCAGCTACCGTCACAACTGAGACTACTGCGCCAACAACAACACCAAGTTTTACCGCCAACAAATCAGCTCAAAAGTCTCAGTCAAAAGTGGCGAAATTCCAAGCTAAGGATGATGAGCTTGCTGAGAAAACAGCACTTATGCGTTCAGATGCAAAGACTACGTTTATTGTTGGGGGCTCAATAATGGCGGTATTAATTGTACTATGGGTCTTATTTGAGCACACTGGACTTGGTGAACAAGTGTATCACCTTATTAATATTAGCTAAGGCTTATCTTTGCTCCGTAGATTGTCGATATTGAAGAGCTTCTGCTAAGTGAGGAGCTTCAATTTGATTTGCTGTCTCCAGGTCTGCTATAGTCCGTGCACCCAAAGTACTCTATGGTATGCTCGAGCCGATAATCTGAAACGGTCTACTGCTGAATGGGCTAGGCTTTGAACTGAGCTGGTCAGACGGCAATATTTATTCAGCTCGGTGTTATCTAATTGACTGTTTACTGAAGCAGAAGAAGATCGTTGTTGCTGAATTTCCCGGGCTTCGGCTACAATTAGTTGCATTTGTTTCGTAGTGTCTCCTGGGCTCTGAGCTAATAATTCCTCTTTGTTTGCCGGGAAGACATTCACAAACATATCAATTCTATCAAGGAGGGGACCGGATAGCTTATGCTTATACCTGTTGATTTGAGTCAATCCACAAACACAGTCTCGTTGGGTGTCGCCAGCATATCCACAAGGGCAGGGGTTTTGGGCGGCAACGAGCATAATCTGGGCAGGGAAGGTGTAGTGGCCATGGGCTCTAGCAAGACAGATAGTACCTTCTTCTAAAGGTTGACGCAGCACCTCAAGTACCGATCTGCTATATTTACTAATCTCGTCCAGGAAGAGGACCCCTTTATGAGCTAAGCTGATCTCACCTGGTTTCGGCCAACCTCCGCCTCCGATCATTGCGGCAATACTTGTGCTGTGGTGAGGAGAACGGAAGGGTCGATGTGTGATAATCTTATCTGATCCACTCGAGAGACTTTGCAAGCGGCTAATTTCTAGCATTTCTTCGCGGTTACGCGGGGGCAGCAAGCTAGCACTTGCTCGAGCAAGCATTGTCTTACCTGCTCCTAGTGGGCCAGATAGCAGTATATTATGTCTGCCCGCTGCAGCTATGAGAATGGATCGTTTAGCCGACTCCTGAGCATAGATCTCGCTCATATCTACAGAAGCGCGATAGTAAATGCCTTTAGGAGGATTGGGCTTGCATGGTAGAATCGATACTTTTCCAGATAAGTGATTGATGAGCTCGGATAAGCTTGATACAGGGTAGACCGGAAGGTTTGTAAGGCTGCCTATCTCCTTGGCAGGGTTGGGGAGCAGTAGAAGTCATAGCTATATTGTTTGGCTATCTCAGCAGCTACAAGAGTAGCCTTACAGTCCTTAACTTCGCCGCTCAAGCTTAATTCTCCATAGAAAATTTTTGACCTAACAACATCCGGCGATAATTAGCCTGAAGCCACTAATATTGCTAGAGCGATAGGTAGGTCAAAGCAGCTGCCGCTCTTCGGCAGGTCAGCTGGTACTAAATTAATTACAAACCGTTTGGGTGGAATCTTAAAGCCCGAGTTCTTTATGGCGCTCCGTATTCGTTCCCGTGCTTCCTCAACCGCTTTATCGGGCAGTCCAACAATAGTGAGACCCGGAAGACTGTTTACTATGTCCGTTTCTACGTCTACGAACTGGGCACCAAGGCCACGCTGAGCAACACTAAATATCTTTGTGATCATAGTATCTGTTGTGTAAAAAGTTAAATATCTGACACTTCATAAATGCATAATAAACAAACAAAAGCCGAACTGTCAAATATATCTGAATACACAATTTAAATATTTTCATCTGAAATGTGGTAATAAACACATTAATTGTTCAATATAAACTTCACCAAATGACTTTATGCCTCATGCAATATTTTTCTCCATCTCTCAAAGTATATCTGACATAACGCTTGTTCATAGAAAGTGCTTTTGCTACAATGAACACAAAAGTAAATCAAAAAGAAAACTATGAAGAAGCGCAATCAAAATACATCCTATAACGGCATCGTTCGTTTTAGCTCTGTGTGTCTGGTTGTGCTTCTTAGTTTACTTATTATTTACTACTCATATCTCCTATATCAAAAAGGGGACATAGGTACGTGGTATATAGCTAGTATTACCTTACTCATTATTGTCTCTATCTCTGTCCTATATTCCACTTGGAGACACCTAACGACACTCGATATTGTTACTCAAGGCTTTAATCCAGCCCACCAGCTCAACACGTTATGCCATTGTGCCAAAGGCCAAGCCAGTCAACTTGGTAGCCATCTCGTAGGCACCCAAGTCCAAATGGGAGACGGTCGACGTATTGATGTTGCTGCAGCTGTCGAAGCACTCGATACACTAACTCAACGAGTTCACCAGCTTACTCTCCATACTGAGAACCTTGCTAGCCACACAAGTGATTTAGAACCATCTGAAGTCGTGCTTGAGCATCAACAGCTTGACACCCTGATACATCAGATTGATGCTGCTGAGCATGAGCTGTATGCGCTAAAACTTATAGCTGCCCAAGCAGGTATAGAGCAAAGCCCAAGTATTGCTGATAATCTAACAACTCTTGAAGACATCTTGATTGAGCTGCATGATCTTACTCAGAACTACTTGCAGCCACATCTTGTTGTTGAAGAAGCTCAAGTTGAGGCAGAGCTTACTAAGCCTCAAAAATACATAGGAAAACGCAAGAGCTATGCTGTTTCTGTCCGGACTAATTTCTTTGGTCCCGGCGAGGCACTGGCATTCGGTATCTAGACTCTCAATCTTATATGTAGACTAATTTACAACGATATGCTTATGAGTGATGATCAGCTTCATCGGCATCTGCTTCAGCTTTGGTTTTATGGACCGTACCATCTGGGTGCTCTGAGGGAGCATACACCGTAAATAGCTTAACCTCTCCACTACCGGTATTCGTAAAGTTGTGTTCAGTACCCTGAGGTACGACGACAACGTCACCAGCGTTAAAGGTTCCAGAATTGCCATCCAAGAGAGTTTCACCCGAGCCTTGAGTAAAGAATAGGTACTGATCAAGTTGGTGGGCCTCTAATCCTATCTCTTCACCTGGCTTGAGATTCATGACGACAAGCTGGGCATGGTCAGTAGTAAATAATACCTCTCGAAAATATTGATTTTGTTTAGTTTTTTGATCGATGTTGATCTGATATGGTTTCTTCATAGTATCACCTTAAAGTTATCTATAACCATTATAGCAAAACGCACGTTTAGGTGGCACTGCGGTACCAGCTGGCAGCTACCTCTGGAGGAATGGGGTTGATTGCAATCTCGGTTGCTACTTCAAACCCAGCCCACCAATTGAGTGATCTCGCTTGGACTTTCAGGGTAAAGCGATGATTAGGACTAATCCCGTTCTCAAGGTAGAAATTGTAGTTGATGTTGTTGGTGGTTAGGTGGCCAATAATCTTCTGGAGTATCTCCGCAAGAGAACCAAGCTCAGTCTCGTTGAATTCTACAATATTACTTCGTTTCCGCAGCGGTACGATCCAGGTGTCCAGCGGCCACTTGGAAGCAAAAGGACAGAAGGCGATAAAATTGGTATTCTCAGAAATTACCCGGACATGCTCGCTCCGTTCAAATTCAATGACTGTCTCAAATGGGTCTTTACCATTCTTTTGGAAATACTGCTCGACAGCTGCACTAATTCGAGAAATCTTCGGTGGGATGAGTGGGATTGCAAAGATTTGGCTATGTGCGTGGGCTAAGGATGCTCCTGCTCGAACGCCATCATTCTTGAATACATTAACATACTTGATGCCCCGTATCTTACTGAGCGCTGTGGTACGCTTCTGATAGGTTTGCAAAACAGTCGTAAGTTGAGCCTGGCCTACTCGACCGAGTGGAGTATTGGTCAACGGAGTATCTATCACAATTTCTTGCTTACCATAGGCTTGAGGATTATCTGCAGATAAAGCAGGAAATTTATTATCCACCACCTTTGTTTTCCAATTGCCGTTTCGATCAAGAATGGCATCAATCTGAGGTTGAAGGTCAAGTCGAGGACTCGAAGCTGTTTCGAAAAGCTGATGGGTATTACTACTGAAGTCACTTGGTCGTAAGTTACGTTTCGGTGCTATGATTACATAATTTTCGGTAAAGTAGTCTTTTCGAATGGCAGCCTTGGCATCAGCCGGTATTTCGAACATTGGTTTTACTAGTGAACCTGTCGGCTTCGGGCTAGTGGGGGTGGGTACAGGTTGGGCTGTTTCAGTACTCTGAAAATTGGACGGTGGAGCCGGGGCAGCTTTTTTGATGCCCGAGAGAATAGTTTTAGCTCTGGGCAGGTGTAGTGAAGCAGCTCGTTTGGGGGGCATTACTCCGACCTCCTAGTTTTACTTGGCATGAGCGTTTCCATTAACTCTTATGGTAACAATTTTAGCATAGAGTGGCCAGCGATGAACTTGAGATGACATTTGGTATACTAGATTGGATGAGCACGAAAAAGAAGAAAGCATTATTTCTATTCTCGGATATAGGAGGGGGGCATCGAAGCTCAACCGAGGCGACGATTGCTGCTATGGAGAAGAAATATCATACTCAGCTCGAATGCGAGATGGTTGATGTTTTTCGAGACTATACTCGACGACCATTCCATAAGCTACCAGATCTCTATCCGAAGGTGACTAAGATGCCTTCTGTTTGGAATCTGACCTATCGACTGACAGATGGTCAACGGCGCAAGCAGTTCCTTGAAGCTTTTAGTGCAGTGTACTCTCGGGTGGCTCTTGATCAGATGATCGCTGACCATACTCCTGATTTAATTGTATCCCTTCATCAGCTTACCAATGGCGGCGTCTTGAACAACTTAGAGCGTCGTCCTGATGCGCCACCTTTTGCAACCGTGGTGACGGACCTGGTTGGTACCCACAACTTTTGGTTTGATCCTCGAGTAGACAGCTGTATTGTACCTACCGATCTCGCGGCCATACGTGCTCGAGAAGCCGGTATTGATAAGCGTAAGCTGTATGTCCTCGGATTACCCATAAATAGTGCTTTTAGGCCTATAAGTGAGTCTCAGAAGGCCAAATTAAAGCAGCAACTCGGTCTGGAAACTGATCGGCCAGCTATATTACTGATTGGTGGCGGGGAAGGTATGGGCAAACTATGGCGCATTGCTCGATCTCTCAACAGATTACAATTACCCATTAGTCTGGTGGTTATCTGTGGCCGGAATGAAGAGCTACAAAATAGGTTTGAGATAGCCAAGTGGAAGATTCCTGTTCAAATCCATGGCTTTACTAAGCGAATGCCAGAATATATGCAGGCAAGCGATGTTGTTGTTACCAAAGCTGGACCTAGTACGATTTGCGAAGCAATGAATACACATAGGCCAGTAATTTTGTATGACTATTTGCCAGGTCAGGAAGAGGATAATGTAACCTATATCCTTGAGCAAGAAGCTGGAGTCTGGGCGCCTAAATCCTCTCAAATAAACGAGACGCTCCAACGCTGGCTAGATGACCCAACGAGCTATGCGCAGGTAGTGCAGAACTGTACTCGTCTGGCACACCCCGAAGCTGCCGAAAATATAGCTTCACAACTCGCAGAGCTGATAAATATTTAATATTGCTGTAATAATAACATCAATGATTATCAGATTAAAACAAGCAAAAATTGAATAAAACAGCTTTATTTGCTATGCTTATAAGCGTTATGGGACCATAACAAAAAACCAAAATCAAAATTCAAGATAAAGAAGCCATCATGTACCAAAATCTAAGACTATGGCCGAGTTTATTTTTTTGTTTTCTTTGGGGCTGATCAGCTTCGACATGTGATCTTTGATAGCTACATAGCAGGTCGTGTGAGTAACGTTACTACTCAAACTTATAAGTGCAAAAACACTTGTTAGCAAGATTGCTAGCGCTTTTAGCGTGAATACTCTTGCGCCAGCTATTGCCTAAACCCCAATAGCCACCAATAGCTCGGACGTCAGATAAGAGCTTACGGTGTCATACCAGCTCTGGCTGCTATTCGCGAACCCTGGGCGCGAGTTTAAGACTTTCAGGGGAAGGGCAGCACACCTTTAGTTGGCTTCTAGTGTGCTGAGCTTCTCAAACCAGTACCAAGCCTCCTAAACCTGTAGAAGTGTAGTTACGGGTTATATGGACCGGGGTGCGATTCCCCGCAGCTCCACCATTGACTTATTTATTCATTTATGATAGTATATTCAACATTACTCGACCGAGTAGACTGTCAGGGCAGCAACGCCCGCAGTGACCGTTCTCTTTCCTCGTGGCTTTTTCGATGTCACCGACAAGATTCGCTTCAAGCGGAGCGTCGCGCTCAGCGTTGCTCGCAACATGGACGCCATTGACCCGATCAGCGGTAAGGCGACTAAGTATGGAGACGAGCCTGACAAGTTCATTGATCTGGTTCTGCTCCCATACGACACGGATGACGCCAGTGTTATCACGCCACTCTTGGCAACCATCGTGACCTACGAGTGGCCCGACCGAATGGCGGACATTGAGGATCGGATTCAGACCATCACCAGGGAGGTTCGTCAGAACCTGACTCTCGATGTCACCAGTCGCTATGAGAAAGGCGCTGAGCTCATCTCCTTCACATTCCTGGGCAAAAAGCCAGGTGCTTGGGCTATCGCCTGAACTATCTGCTCCCTCGGGGCCGTTTGCCAGTACGTTAACTGGCATCACTTAAGTTCATGACTACGTTGTGGCTTTAGGTGATAAAAAGTGCTAATCCCCGAGAGTAGCCAATCCATCGTTGTGCCGAGAGCAGGAGGGCAGCTAAGGTTTCCCTCCGTGGTATCAGCTTTGGGTTTGCGGAGGAGCTGCAGGTGGTGTGGTCGAAGGGGGTGCCGTGGTCGGTAAGGTCGCACTAGCCTTCGAGAGCTCTACCAGTACTTCTGGTAGCCCTACGGTCCGGCGTAGCTCTGCTAATGATGTCTCGCCAGATAGAGCCCGTAGAACACCATCCTGCATCAGGGTAAGCATACCCTCGTTCATAGCAGCGGTTGTGATAGCAGAAGCTGTTAGCTGATTCTTCTGCTCTATGATGAGTTGCTTGAGTTTCTCTGATACGAGAAGTTGTTCTACTAAGATCAATCGACCTTTATAGCCTGTACCGCGGCATTGATCACAGCCCAGCGGATTGAAGATTTGCATAGGAGAGGGGATCGGATAGAGTTTTGCATCGAGATTAACGAATATTTCTTTAACACCATTCGTCTCAGCTTCATCGAGCTTTACTGGGGTGCGGCAATGGGTGCAGAGCTGTCGGATGAGGCGCTGAGCTTGGATCAGCTGCAAAGCTGATACCATCAGAGGGTTATCTGTCACTACATCCATAAGCCTTGTGACAGCCGCACCGGCAGAGTTTGCATGGAAGGTGGTAAGTACCAGGTGGCCGGTCAGCGCAGCCTGCAGAGCAGTCTTGGCGGTATCAATATCTCGAATCTCACCAATCATAATCACATTTGGATCTTCGCGCATGACAGCCCGGAATTTGGCGATGAACGATTCCTTATTATCGGAGTGGACCGGGATCTGACTGGCATTGGGCAGGCTGTACTCGATAGGATCCTCGAGAGTGACGATCTTCACATCTGGCTTATTAAGCTCCTTGATGATTGAGTAAAGCATTGAAGTCTTACCTGATCCAGTGGGGCCAGCAGCAATGATCATGCCGTCAGTACGAGCAATCGAATTGAGTAGGTTCTCAAGAATAGGCGGGCGAAGGCCTCGGGTCTTCAGATCGAGGAATTGGACATTGATATTGAGGATTCGTACCACCAGCTCCTCGCCATTGAAGGTGGGAATACTCTCGAGACGCACATTGATCGGCTGTGGCTTGCGATCCTTACCGAGGATCTCCATACTAATCCGCCCTGCCTGAGGATTGTCAGTACCCCATTTCATATTGCTCTCAATCTGAATGGCCGAGAGCATCACCTGATAATTGTGACGACTCAGCTTACCGATGGGCTCCAGAGCACCATCTACCCGACATCGAATCAAGATATGATCCAGCTTTGGCTCCATGTGAATATCAGTGGCACCGAGGTGAAAGGCGTACTGACAGACGTAGGTGAAAGCCTTCTGGCCGACCACGGAGCTGATAAGTTCTTCGAATTGAGTTGGTGTGGCCTCGATGACGCGCCAAAGGTCATTGTGCTCGAGCTTCTCGACTATCTCTTCGAGTCCAAGCTGGGAAATACCCTGGAAGTGGCATGTTTTAGGAGCGAGTAGCTTCTGAAGCAAGGGCAGGCGAGCCGCCTCGGTCTGCGGTGTGTAGCCAATAACAATGTCATTGCCGGTCTGAGCGATAGGTAAGACATTATAAGAACGGACATGTGCCAGATCGAGAATAGAGGTGATCCAGTCGATATCCTTAAGCCGGCGAGCATCAAAATACTGGAGCCGCTTACTCGAGGCCCAATTGGCTGTCTGCTGCTCGATCTGATCTCGGTTGGGCGCGGCTGGTGGCTGCGCCGATGGTGGTCCGCCCGGTTGCATACATATAGTATAGCAAACTGCTTACGCAACTACCGAATTTATTCACGATAGTACTACTGGTCAGCTACCAGGTTTACTTGCTACAATAGGTAAGTGAAAGACCTCATTAAGATCATCCGCTACACTAGTAGCTTATGGCGCTACTATGTCGCAATCAGCGTACTGGTGGTGATTGTAGCTGCTCTCAATATTGTCACCCCATTTCTGACCAAATATGTTGTAGATGGCATCGTCGGCTCCTTTACTGGCCAACCAGTCCAGACGGGCCTTATCGCTATATTTATTGGAGCAATGTTCTTAGTGGCTATCGTGAGTACTATTCTCTCAAACATCAATGGCTACTGGGGGGATATGCTGAGTGCCAAGATGAACTCACTCCTATCGGAGCGATATTATGCTCATATTTTGCGCTTGCCGATTAGCTACTTTGATAATGAGATCACTGGTAAGGTAACAGCGAGACTAGAGCGTTCGATTAACACAATCTCCAATCTGATGCAGGGATTGGCGAATAACTTCGTTCAGATGGTGCTGACCGTACTCTTCACCTTGATTGCCATCTCGATCTACTCCTGGCCGATTGCTGTGCTGCTGGCAGCTTTATTCCCAATCTATGTCTACCTGACCCGACGCTCAAGTATTGCTTGGCAAAAAGTGCAGAAGGGGATTAATCGAGATGTTGATGATGCGAATGGTCGCTTTGTTGAATCCGTTGGCCAGATACGAGTTATCAAATCATTTGTGACCGAGACAGCCGAGCTTTCGCACTTTAGCAGCAAACGGCGCTCTATAGAGGGGAAGACCAAGGGGCAATCCTTTACCTGGCATAAATATGATACAGCTCGCCGTTTGGCGCTCAATCTTATATTTGTAGCAATTTATAGCATCATTTTCTACCAAACCCTTCATCACCAGATGAGTATTGGTACCATGACCTTGCTAATCCAATTTACTGCCATGGCGCAGGCTCCGCTCTTTGCTATGTCTTTCTTGATTGATAACTTCCAGCGAGCAATTGCTGATAGTCGAGACTACTTTGAAGTAATGGATACTCAGCCGAGTATTACAGACGTAGAAGGTGCGGTTGATCTCAAGGTGCATAAGGCAGCGATTGAGTATAAAGACGTGTCATTTGAATACTCAAAAGGGGCTCCGGTGCTTCATGGAGTGAGTATTAATGTGGAGCCAGGCCAGAAATTAGCCCTAGTCGGCGAGAGTGGAGAGGGTAAGACAACGATTGCAAACCTCTTGCTGCGTTTCTATGAACCAACTTACGGACAAATCATGATCGATGGACAAGACATAGCTCATGTCGCACAAGCAAGCTTGCGTGAGAAGGTAGGGGTGGTATTTCAGGACCCAGCTCTGTTCTCAGGTACAATTGAGGCTAATATCACCTATGGATCAGATATTAAAGATAAAAAAGCTATCATTGCAGCCGCTAAAGCTGCCAATGCCCATGGCTTTATTGAGAAATTACCCAAGGGATTTGACTCGGAGATAGGTGAGCGGGGCGTCAAGCTATCTGGTGGGCAGAAGCAGCGTATCGCCATTGCGCGAGCCATCCTCAAAAACCCGCCAATTTTAATTCTAGACGAGGCCACCAGCTCGCTTGACTCAAAAGCCGAGCGTGAAGTCCAGGACGCCCTAGAAGTCTTAATGAGCGGCCGTACGACTATCATTATTGCGCACCGGCTGAGCACTATCGCAAGCGTTGATGTTATTGCGGGGATATCGGCTGGTCGCGTGGCAGAGTTTGGTTCACCGGCCAAGCTCGCGAAGCGCAATGGAATTTATGCCGAGCTACTACGGCTGCAAACTGGCTCGCAAAATCGTGCATTATTATCAAAGTACGATATCGCAAAAAACTAAATATAAATGCCGCCATTGCGGGCGGAGAATAGAGGCTGGCCTAAACAAAAAATTCGAGGCCAGCTTTTGTGGTTTGCTGGCCTCGATTTCTGATTGTGTTTTTGTTTTTGAGTAATTTATGTGTGCAGCAGCACTGGTACTATAATATGCTTATGCAAACCCGGTGTCAACGATTTTCCAACAATTCCTGTGTATAACTTAGTAAATTTAGTGTTCAGTTTCGGGATCATCGGTTGGGGAGTAGGTTCCAGCTCGAGCCGCAGCGTTCAATTCGACCCGTTTGGCGAAGGCGTCTTGGGCGGCGTGAACATTCTCAGCCCGGCCAAGCCATAGCGCCATAGCGGGCTCTTGAACGGCTCGTGAGAACGAAAATGTTATCGGCCATGGGACTGGGCTTTTAGCCACGTCCGCGCTAATTGCTGCGAAGTTTGCAGTGGCTTGGACGGGCGATTGGCCGCCCGACAAGAACACCACCCCAGCAACATCCTCGGGCGTTGAGGCACGCAAAGTTCGAAGGGTGGCTGTGGCAACCGTCTCGGGATCATCTTTTTGCCCGCTTGTTTTGCCACTCAATACCATACTGGTTTTCAAAATTAGTCCCTTATTATCGACTTTGTATGCTTTAAGAAGATCAAACATACCAGATATAACGGTAGTTATAGTTTTTTCGCAGCGCTCCAGGGAATGAGTACCATCATAAATTACCTCTGGCTCAAGAATAGGTACGATTCCGGCAGCCTGAGATAGCGCTGCGTATCTGGACATGATGAGGTTACCGGCATGAACAGATGCATCTGTTGGAGTGTTCTCGGATATAGTATACGCAGCTCGCCATTTAGCGAACCGTGCTCCAGATTGGGCAAATAATTTTAATCTGTCAGCTAAGCCATCAAGGCCTTCAGTAATCTGTTCGGGAGCAAAATTTGTTAGCTCCACTAGCCCTTTGTCTACTTTTATACCAGTAAGGATGCCTTTTTTGGCGAGATATTGGGTGAAAGGAGTGCCATCATCTGTTGATTGGCCGATCGTTTCTTCATAGAAGATCACACCAGAAATATATTTTTCCAGATTGGGAGTAGTGAGTAGGAGTTGTCGATACTGACGGCGGGTTTCGGGGCTGGAAGGAATGTTAAGCGATTCAAACCGTTTAGTGGCTGACTTATTACTTTCATCAGCAGCCAACAACCCCTTAGGTGATACCATCAGGTACTTGGCTATATTATAGAGTTCAGATTTATCTGTTACTTGATCCACCCATACCGCCTTTGCTTACTCTAAGCATACCAAGAAACCCATTGTCTCGCCAAGTCTGTTTTTAGATGAGA